>NCDW01000242.1 GCA_002280395.1 Flavobacteriales bacterium 32-35-8 | reverse complement strand
AATTCGGCAATTACATCTAATTCTTCATCTTTTAAGGAAGAAACTTCACAAAGGTTTTCTAACACTTCAATAGTTTCAACTAAATAATCTTGATCGTTATCCTCAATAAATTGAGTGAGATGTTTAATTACTGGTAACTTCATGGACTAGATCGGTTAAAACTTCAAATTTATTGGTCTGCACTTGATTTACAAAAGCACCGTTTTTAAAGGTTGCAAATGTTGGAAGATTGTCTACCGTTGCTAATTTTCTTGAATTAGGAAATTTTTCAGCATCCGCAATCACGAACTTAGCATGCTCAGTTTCAGAAGCTAATTTTTTGAATTTAGGCTTCATAATTCGGCAGTTCCCACACCAGGTCGCACTATATTGAACAACAACAATGTCGTTACTATTTATAATCTCTTGCAAGTTATCTTGTGATAATTCTTCCATTTTATTTATAATTTATTTAGTGAGATGCTAAATAACTAGCTACACCACTTCTGTTAGCGCTCATAGCATCTTTACCTTCTTCCCAGTTTGCAGGACAAACTTCACCATGCTTTTGGTTATGTGTTAAGGCATCAATTAGGCGTAAATACTCATTTACATTTCTACCTAAAGGCATGTTGTTGATGCTTTCATGTTGTACCAAGCCATTTTCGTCAATTAAATATGTAGCTCTGTAAGTCACATTGTCGCCTTCCAACAAAACGGTACCTGTTTCTTCATCATAGGTTTCTTTGGTGATATCTAAAATGCCTAAAATGCTTGATAAGTTTCTATTGCTGTCCGCAAGAATAGGGTAGGTTACGCCTTCAATACCGCCATTATCTTTTGATGTATTTAACCAAGCGAAATGAACTTCTGGTGTATCGCAAGATGCACCTATAAGAATAGTGTTTCTTTTTTCAAACTCACCAATTGCTGCTTGAAACGCGTGCAATTCGGTCGGGCATACAAATGTGAAATCTTTTGGATACCAGAATAAAAGTACTTTTTTGTTATTGTTAACAGCTTCTTCAAGAACGTTTAATTTAAAAGTGTCTCCCATTTCGTTCATTGCGTCCACGTTTAGATTTGGGAATTTTTTACCAACTAATGTCATAATGTATTTGTGTTTTTAATATTATTATTTTGTGCAAACTTAACCTAAGTATGGAGTTTTTGAAATAAATAATAATTATAAAATCTTATAAGATGATAGATTTTAAATATGGATCGAAAAAAGGCCTCAGTAATGTGAGAAATGGATAAAATATACTACTTGAAATTGCGGACTTAGGAATTCTAAGGCAATTTTGATGATAAATTATTTAGTGGAAAGCATTTTTATTTTTATTCTAAAAGCAGCAAATAATAAGGTCATAAACGGACTTAGCCAATTAAAAATAGCATAGCCTGCATAATGTAAAGTGTCCACTCCCAAAACACTACTTTGGTAAGCACCACAGGTATTCCATGGCACTAAAACAGACGTTACCGTACCACTATCTTCTAAGGTTCTGGAAAGATTTTCTGGAGCCAATCCTTTATCTTGAAATGCTTTGGCATACATTTTACCTGGCACCACAATGGATAAATATTGATCACTAGCGCTAATATTGATTGCCAAACAGCTCGCCACGGTACTTGTAAATAATCCAAAGGTTGTGTGGAATAATTTTAAAAGTGCTTTGCTTATGGTTGTCAACGCTCCTATAGCATCCATAATGCCTCCAAAAGCCATGGCACATAATATGAGCCAAATAGTTCCCATCATTTTGCTCATGCCTCCAGACGTAAATAATCCTTTTAAGGCTTCGTTATCTGTTGGTATGGAAGTTTCAACGGTTATAGCATTCATCAACCCTCTATATCCTGTGGAAAAATCTAAAGTCGTTCCACCTCCAATAGCGGTTATAATATTAGGTTGAAAAATAAGTGCCGCTATCCCACCAAGTAATGTGCCGATTAAAAGTGCAATTAAAGGCGATGTTTTTTTAACAATCAAAAAAATGACTAGTGCAGGGACTATAAACAACCATGGACTCAAATTAATGGATGTTTCAAGAGCTTCCAATATTGTATTTGTATCTGCGACACCTTTGGTTTCTAAATTCAAACCAATAATAGCAAAAACAATCAATGTTATTATAATAGTCGGTGTTGTTGTGTAAAGCATATATCGAATATGCGTAAACAAATCAGTTCCAGCCATGGCGGGCGCTAAATTAGTAGTATCGCTCATAGGCGAAATTTTATCCCCAAAATAAGAACCAGATAATACAGCACCAGCTGTCATTCCAAGAGGAACTCCCAAAGCTTCAGCAATGCCAATAAGAGCTATCCCGACTGTAGCAGACGTGGTCCAGCTACTTCCTGTGGCAACAGAAATAATAGCACAAATGATAACGCAGGCTGCCAAAAATATAGTAGGGTTTAAAACCTGTAATCCATAATAAATCATGGATGGAATAATGCCACTTACAAGCCAAGTTCCTGCAAGTGCCCCCACCATGAGTAGGATAAGAAGTGCACCTGAAGTAGATTTAATGTTTTCGGCAACTTCTTCCATCATTTGGGAAAAAGTTACCTTATTAAAAAAGCCAACAATAGCCGCCACAGCACCACCTAATAACAAAATGAATTGATTGGAACCACTCAAGGCGTCATTTCCAAAAATAAAAACATTATAAGCCAACATGCCAACTAATACAAATACGGGAATTAAGGCTTCCCAAATGTTTAATTGTTTGTTTTCAACAATATGTTCGTCTTGTGGTAAGGTTGGTTTTATGTTTTGGCTATCCATATAATTGAAGAATTAAACCTTGTAATAATACAATTTTCATGAATGCTATGCAAATGGGAATTATATTAGTAAAAGAATCAACTCAAAGTGAGTCGTGAATTCCGAGGAATAAAATCGGTTTATAATAAAAGCATGTAAAATGTCAAAATGTAGTTTGCGAAAATGTCCCCGATTTATGTCAGTAATCATTAAATCGTTAGTTAATTTCTTATAGGTTGAATAGTTGTAATAATCTTTTTATTACTTTTAACCATCTTTTTAACTAACCAAAACTAATCATGAAACAACTAAGCTATATCCTTTTAGGGTTTATTATTGGTGGACTTCTTACTTATTATTTTTGCCCAAGGGTAGCACAGCCTCCTACAAAAACCGTAAAACCCAAAGGCGTTATTACTGTGGAGCAAGCCAAAATATTAAATGATAACTGGACGCTTCATCGGAAACCAGCTGTAGATTCAGCTGCTAGAAAGCAGGGGAGGCTACAAGACGACCGTTCCGTATACTGGGATTTGGAAGATATTGAGAACTATTTGGGTTACGCCAAGAATTACTCGGATAGCTTGGGTTATACCATGACTGGTATTCGTGTATATCTGGGCGAATATGGAGAAAATGCTGGACAAACTAAAAAAAATCTGACTACTATGTTTATTGTACCAACAGGGCATAAAGCTAAATCTGAAGCTAACGCTTTAAATATAAATTATCAAGGTGGAAAAGACGGTTTAACGGTGCCACCTTTGAATCAGGGAGCCGGCGGTACTGGAGGGTATCCTAAATAATTTTTGTGATAGATTTTCTTTTAAAACATTATTCGCTTCTAACACATGCCTTAGAGTTTTTGGCAGCTATTACAGGCCTTTTCTATTTTAGAAAGTATCAAAATGTAGCTGCAAAGTATTTTATTGTTTTTTTATTAGTGGTAGCCATATGTGATACTG
>NCDW01000241.1:1272-5009 GCA_002280395.1 Flavobacteriales bacterium 32-35-8 | reverse complement strand
AAGGTTTTTGCTGCCAATTGGCGTGGTTAATGAAACAGCCTGAGTAGAAGGAGCTTCTGCAATACCTGTCCATTGTTGTCTAATTGTTGACTGAAAACTTGTCGATTCTCCTACTCCTACATATGCAGGATTTACTAGGTTTAGATGATTTCTATAGAATGTAATTAAACTTTCTTGCTGAGCTAAAAGGCTACTGCTTGTTAAAAGCAGTAAGCCTATTAGAATAATTGTTTTTTTCATATTTTTCATTTCCTAAATGTGATAACTTATTTTCTTGAGATATATAACCATCCATCATAGTCCACTGTTCCATTACCATCCAAATCAATTTGGTAGTAATATGAACCGCCATCAGGAAGTGATTGTGTATAATTTTTATAATGTCCATCCCATTCGTTTTGGTAGTTTCTAGCTTCAAAAACTAAATCACCCCAACGACTATAAACTCTTACATTATTATTTGGATGGTTTTCAATGTTATAAATCATCCAAGTATCGTTAATTCCATCTCCATTTGGAGTAACAGCATCAGAAATATTGATCTCAATAGTATCACAAACATCTCCAATTCCATCATTATCCCTATCCTCTTGACCTGGATTATAAACAAACGGACAATTATCAAATACATCAAACACACCATCATTATCATCATCTTCATCACAAACATCTCCTAATCCATCATTATCATTGTCTGCTTGGTTTGGATTGTATTCAAATGGACAATTATCATCCTCATCAATAATACCATCATTATCATCATCATCATCACAATTATCATTCATACCATCGTTGTCGTTATCACCTGCGGTAGAAATCACTGTTACTGTTGCTGTTCCAGTTGATACATTACCATTAACATCTGTTACGGTTAAAATTACAGTGTTAGCACCTAAATCATTACAATTAAAGTCAATCACATTAACCGTAACGCTTGCTACACCACAATTATCAAACGAACCGTTATCAATCATATCTGCTGTTATTGATGCATCGCCATAATCATCTAATGTAATAGTAATGTTTTGTGTTATAACGGTTGGATCAATTAAATCTACAACCGTTACTAAAGCAGTATTAGTTGCTACATTTCCATTAACATCTGTTACCGTTAAAGTAACCGTGTTTACACCAATATTAGCGCAGGTAAAAGAGGATGGACTAACACTCATTGTATCTACAGCACAATTATCAAATGAACCATTATCAACATTTGCTGCTGTAATACTTACTTGACCATTCGTATCCAATTCAACTGTAATTGCTTGAGTTAAAACTGTAGGCAATGTTGCATCTGTAACTGTTACTATTTGTGTTGCTGTTGCTGTATTACCAGATCCATCAACAACTGTCCATGTAACCGTTGTGCTTCCTAATGGGAATGCTACTGGGGCGTCGTTAGTAACACTCGCTACTGAACAATTATCATTTGTTACTGGAGTTCCTAAAAACAATCCTGTTGTTGTACAATCTGTATTAGTAGTTGTATGAATTGTAAAAGGAGCCACAATTGTTGGTAAAGAAGTATCTACAACCGTTACAACTTGTGTTGCTGTTGATGTGTTACCAGATCCATCAACAACTGTCCATGTAACCGTGGTGTTTCCTAACGGGAATGAACTCGGTGCATTATTCGTTACACTAGCAACTGAACAATTGTCACTTGTTACTGGTGTGCCTAAGTTTGTATTTACCGCAAAACATCCGTTGTTGGTAGATATTGTCAGTGCTGCTGGAGCAGTAATTGTTGGAGTAATAATATCTGTAACCGTTACATTCTGCGTAGCTGTTACTGTATTACCAGATCCGTCAACTATTGTCCATGTTACTATTGTTGTTCCTAATGGAAATACAACAGGCGCATTGTTGGTAACACTCGCTACTGTACAGTTGTCACTTGTTACCGGTGTGCCTAATGCTAAACCTGTAACCGTACATCCTGTATTGGTTGTCGTATTAATTGCTATAGGTGCTACAATTGTTGGTAATGTAGTGTCTACTACTGTTACTAACTGTGTCGCTGTTACTGTATTACCAGATCCATCAACAACTGTCCATGTAACCGTTGTGCTTCCTAATGGGAATGCTACTGGGGCGTCGTTAGTTACTGTTGCTACTGAACAGTTATCACTTGTTACTGGGTTGCCTAAGACAACACCTGTTGCTGTACATCCTGTATTGGTTGTCGTATTAATCGCTATAGGAGCCACAATTGTTGGTAATGTTGTATCTGTAACTGTTACTAACTGTGTTGCTGTAGCTGTGTTACCAGATCCATCAACAACTGTCCATGTAACCGTGGTATTTCCTAACGGGAATGAACTCGGTGCATTATTCGTTACACTAGCAACTGAACAATTGTCACTTGTTACTGGTGTACCTAAGTTTGTATTTACCGCAAAACATCCGTTGTTGGTAGATATCGTCAGTGCTGCTGGTGCAGTAATTGTTGGGGTAATAATATCTGTAACCGTTACATTCTGAGTAGCTGTTACTGTATTACCAGATCCATCAACTATTGTCCATGTTACTATTGTTGTTCCTAATGGAAATACAACAGGCGCATTGTTGGTAACACTCGATACCGAACAATTGTCACTTGTTACCGGTGTGCCTAATGCTAAACCTGTAACCGTACATCCTGTATTGGTTGTCGTATTAATTGCAATAGGTGCTACAATTGTTGGTAATGTAGTATCCAATACCGTTACAACAGCTGTATTAGTGCCAACATTACCGTAAATATCAGTAACCGTTAAGGTAACTGTATTATCCCCTAAATTAGCACAAGTAAAATTATTTGGACTAACACTCATACTCGCAATTTGAGTATTGTCTGTTGAACCATTGTTAATTTGATTTGCAGTTATGCTCGCTTGACCATTTGTATCTAAACTAATCGTAACGTTTTGTGTAGTAACAACCGGTAAAGTAGTATCGATAATTGTAACTGTTGCTGTGGTAAAATGTGTGTTACCAGATGCATCTGTGACAACTAAAACAACCGTATTGTCTCCAATATTTTCAGGTCCAAAAGTATTTGGAGAAACAGCCATTGTGAAAGAACAATTGTCGTATGAACCATTATTTACCGTTGAAGGTGTAATAACCAACTGCCCATTGGCGCCCAATGCTAAAGTAACATTTTGTGCTAAAGCAACTGGATTAATGATGTCAACGATTGTTACTGTTGCAGATGCTGTTGAAACATTTCCATTTACATCTGTTACCGTTAAAACAACTGGATTTGTTCCAACATTAGCACATGTAAATTGAGTGTAATCTAATGTCAATGAAGCAATACCACAATTATCAAAACTTCCATTGTTTATTTGTGAAGGTGTAATAGTCGCTTGTCCGTTTGAATTCAATTGAACAGTAATATCTTGTGCAATAACCGTTGGGTTAATCATATCTTCTACCATAACTGTAGCGGTTGCAGATGCAACATTGCCTTTAACATCAGTTACATATAAGATTACTGTATTTGAACCTACATTAGAACAATTGAAACTAGAATTGTTAAGAGTATATGATGCTATCTCACAATTATCAGTTGAACCGTTATTAATCATTGCAGGAACAATACTAGCCTGTCCATTTGCATCTAATTGGATCGTAATATTTTGTGTTAGAACAGTTGGATTTATAATATCATCAATGTTTACAGTAAATGTTTCTGTAACAGATAACCCATCTTGATCTTCAACTAAAATTGTAATAGTAGTTGTTCCAAA
>NCDW01000241.1:0-1222 GCA_002280395.1 Flavobacteriales bacterium 32-35-8 | reverse complement strand
TATATCTGATACTGGAGTAGTATCATCACTCACAGTAACAGAAACGGCTTGAGTAGTTTGATTAAAACAGCTATCAAAATCATTTACAGTTGTTACAGTTGGAGGTAAATTTAACACCCTTGTTAAACAACTTTCTAAAATTCTTACAGCATGCGTATTTACGGCTCCACCCGTTGCAGCTGTGAAACCAAAATATGTATTTGAATTCCCGTTAAAAATGGTATTTGCAATATCTATAGTTAAATCATATCGTAATGTGCCATCATAATATACTTTGAAATTTTTTGTAGCAGCAATCCAGCTCACTTCAAAATCGTGCCAATTATTATCTTCAATATCTCCTAAATCTATACTTGGAGCAAACTCTTCGTGATTACCAGCTGCTAAACCATTTTTAATGATAGCCATGTGGTCATTAAGAAGTTCGTGCGAGCCGTTGTAATAAGTATCAAATTCAACAGAAAAAGAAGGATTAATCCCTGCATAACCTAGACCTCCACCTGAA
This sequence comes from Flavobacteriales bacterium 32-35-8, assembly GCA_002280395.1. GTDB lineage: Bacteria > Bacteroidota > Bacteroidia > Flavobacteriales > Flavobacteriaceae > Confluentibacter. The sequence goes on along the minus strand of NCDW01000241.1, from coordinate 717 downwards.
GAACCTTGATTACTACTCAATGGTTGTAATACAAAAGCAAGTCCATCTGCTCCAGCATTATCATTTCCAAAATATAATTGCGATTTAACTCTAAAATCTTTTGTTAAATCTAATCTATCAGTACTCCAAACAGCTCCAAACTGGGTGTTTGATGCAGGAGTCAAAGTTATGTCGCTTCCTGATATAGAGGCATTTCCTCTTAAAATCATATCATCTGCATTAAAACCATAACAAGTTAAAGCATTCAATGTTAAAGATGTGGTATCTTCACAATGGCCATTACTTGCAGTAATTGTAAAAGTAGTTTCATTAAAGCCATCTGTTGGGGTACCAGAAATAACTCCTGAACTAGTATTCAAAGTCAAACCTGCTGGTAACGCTGGAGAAATGCTCCATGATGTAATTGTTCCACCTGTATTAGAAGGAATTATTAAAGAAATTGCATTACCAGAATATAGTGTATAATCCGTTTGAGGATAAGATATATTTGGATAAGCCAATACAGTAATAGTTCCTGTAGCTGATACTGTTCCACAACCTCCTGTTAATGGAATATCATAGTTAAATGTACCTGATTGTGTAGGCGTACCCGATATTGTAATCGTATTGTTTGCCCAAGTAGCTGTTACACCTGCTGGTAATCCTGAAGGAGTTCCAATACCTGTAGCATTAGTTGTTTCATGAATAATTGTTGGTAAAACAGAATTCACACAAGGT
>NCDW01000240.1:1764-5517 GCA_002280395.1 Flavobacteriales bacterium 32-35-8 | reverse complement strand
TAAGTGAAATAATATCCCCAAAACGCTTGAACCCAGACGCCCCATTTATCTTTTTGGTAGATGACGTATTTAAAAATAATACTTGGATAACAACAAGAATACCATTGTCTTACGATGATAAAATCATCTATATATCTGCTAATGAAGAGCCTAAAACTTCTCAGGTTGATGATTTGGTTGAAGATATTATATTAAACACAAAAGAACGTCCGTCTGGAATTATAGGCATTGGAGGAGGTACCTTATTGGATTTAGCCAAAGCGGTTTCAATCATGCTAACCAATGAAGGCGAGACCAAGGATTATCAAGGTTGGGATTTGGTGAAAAATCCAGCCATCTATCATGTTGGCATTCCAACCATTTCTGGTACTGGTGCCGAAGTTTCAAGAACAACCGTACTAACGGGACCAACAAGGAAGCTTGGCATCAATTCAGATTTCACACCTTTCGATCAAGTGATATTGGATTCTGAATTAACTAAAGGTGTTCCAACGCATCAATGGTTTTATACGGGAATGGATTGTTTTATTCATTGTGCGGAATCTTTGAACGGTACGTATCTGAATACCTTTAGTGAAACGTATGGAAACATGGCGTATGACTTATGTAAAGAAATCTTTTTGGATAATACGCTCAGCGAAATAGAATCCCAAGAGAAACTTATGATGGCATCTTGGCATGGTGGTATGAGCATTGCTTATTCCCAAGTGGGCGTGGCACATGCCATGAGTTATGGTTTATCCTATTTATTGGGCATTAAACATGGTATTGGTAATTGTATTGTATTTGACCATTTAGAAGAATTTTATCCTAAAGACGTCGCTCTTTTTAAAGCTATGAAAGATAAGCATAGTATTAAGTTGCCTCAAGGAATTTGTTCGAATTTGAGTGATGAAGATTTTGATATTATGATAGGAGTAGCTCTAGGTTTGGAACCATTATGGGAAAACGCTTTGGGTAATAATTGGAAAAAAACAATGACTCCAAAAAAGCTTAAGGAATTATATCAAAAAATGTAGTTAGCATTTTAAATATTGGCATAAAAATTGACTTTACATCAATGTGGCAATGAAACATAAAGTAAACAACAATGGTTGTTCCTAAAAAGAAACATTCGCTATTTTTAAAAACACAAAAGCTACCATTAATGGTAGCTTTTTTTATTCCCATATTCACTATATGGTCTCTATTTAATTTCTTCTAAAGCATTGTTGATAAGTGTTCTTAAATGTTGTTTGTGTGCTCTTGAAGCGATGTCTCCCGATGGCGCCGCCATGGTTTTAATGAGGTTTAAGTTATATAAAGCCATCGATTTGGCATTATTACTATATCTTTCTGCTTGTTTTCCGGTTAATATGCCAATTAAATTATTGGTGTATTCCAATTGAAGATTTTGTCTAAAAGAATTGACATTTCCATTAATGTCTGCTTTAAATATGGCATCATTCAGTTCTGTCATAAAACTAGATAGCGAATATTCATTGCCGTAAAGTTGTGAATCAGAAATTCTTTGTAATGTGTTATAATGCAATAACTGACTGAGTACATTTTTTTGATACCCCAACACCTGATCATGAATTTTGGGATCTTCTGGTAATCTGAAATTAAAACCTCTTCGCTGCATGGCCAAATAGTTATACAAATCATTTGGGGCACTAAATGCATTTGGAGCAAATACGTGGTTGCTTAATGCTGCCATAGCTCTTTTTTGGTCTTTTAAGCTAACAGGTGTATAAGGCTGTGTACCGCCTTCTTGGCCAGCCATGGCGCGGTCAACATACACACCACCAATAAATCTTGAAATGGTATTTGCGGCTGAGCCCTGTTGATTGGTTAATAAATAATAAACGCGTCGCAATTCCTGATAAGATTCGCCAGTTTTGGTAAATCTCATTTTCACATCTTTCATTAAATCGTTTGATAATTCAATCCTATCTATCGCCCAAGCTATTTGATCGTTGGATTGATCGGATACATTAACTCTGGGGTCTATAGCTTTACCTGGAGAACGCATATCGTCTGCATCGTTTCCAAAAATATGCTCTGGTTTTGTAGATTCATTAAGTAAAGCCTGACGTTCCATTTCAGACTTAAAGGGTTTGTAACCCAATTGAATGGCCCAAAGATCATAAGGGCCAACTGCCACATCATCATATTGTCCTTGTTTGGTTCTATCTCTTGTTATGTTTAATGCCGCATAATCCATCACGGAGGCTGTTAAACATTTTCCTTTTATAAAATCAGCATCGTTCAATTGTTCTGGAGAATATAATTGACTTGCTTTCATGTTATGGTTTAGCCCTAGTGTATGTCCAATTTCGTGCATAATTAAAGCTGTCATGGATTCTTTTTTAATACGCTCCATCTGTAATTCCGGATTGCTATCAGCAGCAATAACGGCATCAGCAAACATAACTTCTTGATGTAATTCATGGCCTAATGAGCAATATTTGAAATTGTTCTTATCTAGATTTGAATCATTAAATGGTTCTTGTACAGAAGCCAATTCAAAAACTTTATCGTAAAGCACACGGTTTGTAAAATGTAAAAACTCTAGCATGATATCTGCTCCTAAAATTTGTCCCGTTTTCGGATTCACAAAACTAGGGCCATAACCGCCAAAAGGAGGTTCTGGAGATGATGTCCATCTTAATACATTATATCTTAGGTCGCCCGCATCCCACGTAGCATCATCTGGTTGCACATTTACAACCATCGCATTTTTGAAACCAGCTTTCTCAAAAGCAACATTCCATTGCAAAACAGCGTTTTTAATGGTTTCGCGCCATTCTAAAGGCGTGGAATTTTCTATCCACCAAGTTATGGGTTCTACAGGTTCTGAAATGTCTGCATTAGGGTCTTTCTTTTTTAAATGCCATCTGTGTATTAAATCCCTATACGGTATGGAACTGGTGGATGTTTGATCTTCAACCTGAGTTGCAAAATATCCAACCCTAGGGTCATCAAATCTAATTTCATAATCATTTTTAGGAATGGCCAATAAACTATGATATACTTTAATGCTAACATTCCTACCATCTGCCAAAGCATTAGACCCATTATTCAAAACAGATGGACTGGTATAGGTGTATTCAACTTCTACATCTGTATTTTCAGGGTAATTTTTAATGTTCCTTATTTTAGTTTTAGACTTATCAAGATTGCCCAGTTTAAATGCTGTTGGAGATTCTCCAGGAGAACTCGGATTTTTAATTTGCGACAACACTTCACTTAAAAACAAATCATCTGCTTTTATGAGATAGGCACCTTCTTTTTTATCATGGGCCTCAATTTTTATGCTAGCTATGTTGCCATGACTTGTATTGGCGTCCTTAGATTTGGACAACGGATTCTCTGGATCGAAATAAAACGAGGTATTTTGTACTATAAATTCTATTCGATCGAAATATTTTTCAATTTTAAACACCTTAGATTCATTGTAAGTACCTCTGTTTATCCTGCCAACATCTGTTATGCCATCAGAAATTTGGCTAAAATAAATAAATTCATTGTTTAGTTGATTTTCACATACAATCATTTGTATCGACCCCGTTATGGTATCACGATACAAAGTAAATAGGCCTTCAATTTTTTCGCTGGATTTAACTAAATCCTTAATTGTTTTTTCTTTTGGGGTTTTTGGAGCTTCTTCTACAGGGTCTTTTTTAGTGTCTTTTTTCTTTCTTTGGGCTTCGATAGCTTGCGATGACAAGAAAAGCGTCAATGAAAAAACGATACAAATTGCTTTGTAGA
>NCDW01000240.1:0-1683 GCA_002280395.1 Flavobacteriales bacterium 32-35-8 | reverse complement strand
ATTAATTTGAATTAGTCACGATAAATGTAAAAAATATACTAGTAGGAAGTTGTTTTTAAACTGTTAAATAATTACAGATCATGATTGTAATAGCAGATTAGCCATATAATAAATCAACAACTTCTATTTACGGACTTATTTGAGTATCTTTATAAGCATGATTAAAGACATTAAAATAGCCGTTTTAATTGATGGCGATAATATTCCTGCAAAGTACATCAGCGAAATGATGGAAGAAATTACTAAATATGGCACGCCAACCATAAAACGCATTTATGGTGATTGGACCAAGCCTCATTTATCAAAATGGAAAACCGTTTTGTTGGAAAACGCCATAAGTCCCATGCAACAATACAGTTATACGGTCGGAAAAAATGCAACCGATTCTGCTATGATTATTGATGCCATGGATATATTATATTCAGGTAAAGTGGATGCTTTTTGCTTAGTGTCTTCCGATAGTGATTTTACAAAATTGGCAACACGCTTAAGAGAAACAGGCATGCAAGTATATGGCATAGGGGAAAAGAAAACGCCTAATCCGTTTATAGTAGCTTGTGATAAATTTATCTATTTGGAAATATTAAAGAATTCTGAAGAAGATATTAATGATAAAAGCAAACCTAAAAAAGATAATTTATATAATATCACGCCTGATGTTATCCGACTTTTGAAAAATTCCGTAGCCGATGCTGCCGATGAAGATGGCTGGGCTTTTTTAGGCGATGTTGGGTCGCTTATCATAAAAAAACAACCCAACTTTGATGCCCGAAATTTTGGTTTTGAAAAATTAACACCGCTTTTTAAATCTTTAAGCCAATTTGAGTTGGAACAAAGAGACCAAAGCAATGGAAGATTCAAATTGATTTATGTGAGAAACAAATAATCAAATTATTTATTCCATTTTCTGATACTTACTTCTTTTTCAGATGGAAAATCTTTAGGGACTTTTTGAGTTACTTTTCCCGTGGCAGCCCATTCGGTACCACGTTGTAAGGTTACTATAAAACCAACACTTTCCATAGAATAATCCATGTGTCCTAAAATGGTATGGAACACTCGTCCTTTGCCATATTCAATAGTCATAAGGGCAGGTTCATCTCGTCCGGTTCTTCTTTTATCAGTGGAATTATCAGAATAAGCGGTTGCTAAAATCGTCATGTTTTCAGCTGGCCCTCTTAAACGCTCATACAATTCATCTTTACCGTGTAACCATAAATTAGGTAACCCTTTCATAATGGGGTGTTTTGGTGCACGGGTTTCTAATACAAAATTATGTTGCGCACCATGGGATCCTGCATTGCCTTTTATGGTATCGACCACTTTTTCATTGGTATCATTATAATATACAAAAGGCCCCGATTTTTCATTTCTGCCACCCCAGCCACCAAGACCAATCATTTTATTGAATTCATTCCAGTCACTCCAAGGATTACTTGCCGCATGAATAATCACTAAACCGCCACCATTTTGCATATATTTATCAAAATTAGCTCTCGTCATTTCCGGTAAATCTGAGGCTTGCCAGCCAAAATTTGAAATCACTACTTGATACTTGGTAAAATCCGGATTAAAATTTGGGTCGAATTGCGATTTAGAAACGATGGTTCTTTCCTTACCATCATTTAGAGGATATTTAGCAACAAGCTCATTTTTATCATTAATGCCTTCAACTTTATCATA
>NCDW01000239.1 GCA_002280395.1 Flavobacteriales bacterium 32-35-8 | reverse complement strand
ATGGTAACAAGTTCCTCCGTTGTTGCTTGATTCAAATTGATTTTATTTATAGGTCTTGGGGTTTTAACCGTGAATTCTTTTATGATGTTTTCAATAACTTCTGGTGTTAAACCATACACTTCCTGAAGTTGAATATCGGCGATAAAACCTCCTTTAAACTTATTTCTATATTTTATGATGCGTTGGGATAACCCTTCTCCAACGCCATACACTTTTTGAAGTTGTTGCGCCGTGGCCGTATTTAAATCTTGTTTTTGAGCGAACGTTTTAGGATTATTATTGTATGTTGAAATGGGTTTGACAACTGGATTCTCTACCCAATCTGGAAATTTAAAATAGGGCGATATCGTATTTAAAAGGGAATCTGAAATTTTGGTAACTTCCTGAAATTGTTTTGCCGAATTAATCCATTGATTTTGTTTTCTAAAAGCAAGAAGCCTGTCAATTTCTTCATTTGTCATTCCTAAAGACGCACCTTTATAATCGGTAATATAATTGGGATTGAACGGATAGATGGTTGGCTTTCTGGCTTCCAATTCCGCAAAGCGTAATGAATCTATTTCTTTATTGTATGTTTCTAATAATGATTGGTTTACATTAACTTTTTCGGTTGAAACATCAATAAAAAAATAAATACATTGAAAAACAATGATAAGGACTATCAATAAAAAAATCCCATGGCGCTGACTTTTAGAAAACGTAAAATGGGATTTCATATAAACTCTTTTAAAAATTACATGTGTTTTGTAATATCCTCAGCACCATCTTGAATGGCTTCTTTTTTAATCATGATAGCATCTAAATACCGTTTCATTTCTTGTTTCACTTTAGGAAATAAGAAAAATAATCCTATCATATTTGGAAATACCAATGCCAAAATCATGGCATCAGAAAATTTGATAACGGCATCTAAAGTTGCTGCCGCACCAACTACTACAAAGAATAAGAATAATATTTTATAAACCAAGTCCGCTGTTTTTCCTCTCCCAAACAAATATTTCCATGATTGCAGACCATAATAAGACCAAGAAATCATGGTTGACAAAGCAAACAATACAATAGCGATGGTTAATACATAGGAGAAATGAGGGATGACCGAATCGAATGCCAAAGAGGTTAAATCGACTCCGCTAATGGGCAGTCCGGTTGATTTTAAAATCACGCTACTTCCATGTTGTGCCGTATAATCGAATACTGCTTGCGGGTCTGTACCATTAATATTAAAGAAAATAATAACCAAAGCTGTCATGGTACAAATAACAACGGTATCAATAAATGGTTCTAAAAGAGCTACAACACCTTCGGAAGCTGGATATTGAGTACGCACCGCAGAATGTGCAATAGCGGCTGAACCTGCTCCCGCTTCGTTAGAAAAAGCGGCTCTTTGAAATCCAACAATGATGATGCCAACCACTCCACCAAGACCAGCCATAGGTGAAAACGCTCCATTAATAATTAATGAAAATGCCAAGCCTATATCACTAAAATTAGCAAATATGATAACCAAAGAAGCTAAAATGTAAAGTCCGGCCATAAAAGGCACTATTTTCTCTGTTATTTTAGCGATGCGCTTTATACCCCCAATAATAACAATACCAACAAAAATAGCAAGTAGAATTCCTATGATAACACCCGTAGAACCACCTTCTAAGTTCAACAAGGTACTTATTTGAACGGCCGCTTGATTGGATTGAAATGCGTTACCACCACCAAACGATGCCCCAACACAAAGCATAGCAAATAGAATCCCTAAGACTTTACCAAGCTTCCCAAAACCAATTTCCTTCATTCCTTTCGACAAATAATACATTGGCCCACCATATACCGTTCCGTCCTCTCCAATATCTCTATATTTCACACCAAGGGTACATTCTACAAATTTGGTTGACATCCCTAATAACCCACAAACAATCATCCAAAACGTAGCTCCCGGCCCACCAAGTCCGATTGCTACTGCAACGCCTGCGATATTCCCAAGACCAACAGTTCCAGAAACAGCTGTTGCCAAGGCTTGAAAATGCGATACTTCTCCATGAGCGCTTTCGTCTCTTATGGTATGCGGAATATCTTCAACCGCCAAGGCTTCGTCATTACTATAAAGCTTATCAACGCCATGCTTTTCAATATCAACATACTTCCCTCTTACTGTACTGATAGCTGTCCAGAATTTAGTAATACTGGGAAACTTAAAATAGATGGTAAAAAAAGACGCTCCCAAAACCAGAAGGAGCACCACAAAAGGAACCTGATATTCCCCCATAGGAATCTTAGTCAAGATAAAACCTTCCCACCAAGTAGCAAAAGGCATAAAAGCATCATTTACTTTTTCATCAAGTCCTTTTTCAGTTATTTCTTGTGCTATTGATAAAAATGGTAATAATAAAGTGAAAGTTGAAAGAAGATATTTCTTCATAAAAGTGCTATGTTAGTTTATTTATTGAAAAATAGTTACTAATTGCAGGCAAGATGCTAAAAAAAAATGGCTTTTTAAAACTTCTGCTGATAAAAATATAAAAGCAATTAATCCATTTATATTTTTGCAGCTTTAATTTTTTACAATTTAGAAAACTATAAATCAAAAACCGAAGATCGTTTGGTGTAAAGCAAATCTTTAATACGCATCCAAAAAGCAAGAAACAAGTACAATGCAAAACCAAAACCTACGGTTACAAACGTTAAATACATAAACGATGTTCTAACTACTTTGGCGCGAATACCCAATCTATCGGCAATACGTTGGCACACATAATACCCCCGTTTTTGAAAATACAATAAAGCTTTATAAAATATATTCATGCTGCAATTTAATCAATTACTATGTAAAATTGAATTTCCAACAACACATTGTAAACACTTATTTTTGTCGCAATACTCGTTTTTAAGCTGAAGCAAGCCCTGAGAATGTAATGCAGATGTTGATACCAATCTTAATGAATTGAATTTTTCTATGATGCTGTTTTTTTCAGAAGTGATACATTCAATGAGGTTTATTATTAAATCGTCAATATTATGCCCTTGGAATTTTGCATAGCTGAATTTTAATGGTATGATGGAATTGATTAAAAGTAAATCAACAAACGACTTAGTTAGCACTTTTTTTGATTTACTTGAAGATTTACCAAATGTATAATGCGATTCCCAAAAAGATGACGTGGGTACAGAAAATAAATCATAGAAATCTTCTAACGTATTTATTTCTATAATTTTTGAAAATAAATTCTGGTTTTGGTGGTATAATGTTGCTAATTGAGACAGTCTAATGGTCGGAAAATTGGGTGGTCGCAACCTAAAAAACTGAATGGGCATGACATTCTTGTTTGACAATGAAAATTTTTGCTTTAAAAATTCGTATTCTTTTGCCAATTCTAAATAATAAGGTTCTTCAATTTCTTGTTCTAACAATCCTGCTTGTCCAAATAACAAGGCCTCTAAAGTGGTATTACTGGTTAGCGTTTTTCTAATCATTGAAAAATCTACACTATTTGCCAAACTCAAAAACGCATCGCCATTTACCTTTAACCCAAAGTTTTTAGCAAGCATTTTAAACAAAACAGCCTCCCAATCGTTTTTTGAAGTCAGCAACAAAGCATTAATATCTTCAGCTTTTCGTTCCAAACGCTCTAAGTACAAGCGCTCCAACCAATTGGAAATATCAAAATGGTTGACACTGGAAAAATCATGTTCGCCAAAGGTGATGTAGATCTTGGTGCCGGCAATACGGTATTTACCGGCGTGAGGACCTTCGGTGACGGGCGTGGCGGTGGTGCGCAGCGCG
>NCDW01000238.1 GCA_002280395.1 Flavobacteriales bacterium 32-35-8 | reverse complement strand
CGGTGTATTTTATAAATAGGGGGAAGTATACCACAGCCGAAAATCTTGATGATCCTGAGTACTATATTTTATTAAGAAAAGCAAAAGTAGTTCCTGGAAAAAAAATAGTAACTGGTTTAGCCAACTTATTTATTTATGATGTACCAACCCCCATAGGTTTGCCTTTTGGATTTTTTCCGCAAACAGAAACACAAACATCTGGGATTATTATTCCAACTTTTGGAGAACAGAACGAAAGAGGGTATTTTTTACAAAATGGCGGCTATTATTTTGCCATAAGTGATTATGTTGATTTAGCTGTTTTAGGTGATTATTATACCAATGGAAGTTACGGATTGCGCATGGAAAGCAATTATGCCCTGCGTTATAAATTCAGGGGCAATTTTGCATTTAGGTATGAAAACTTGATAAGTAGCGAACGTGGGTTTCCTGATTATTCAAAATCTACGGTTTACAATTTGCGTTGGTCGCACAGTAAAGATGGAAAATCAAGTCCAAATTCACGGTTTTCAGCTTCTGTAAACTTAGGTAGTAGTAGCTATTACAGAACCACCCTTAATCAAGCAAATATTGGAAGCACCTTAAATAATACGTTGTCATCTTCGGTATCTTATTCAAAAACATTTCAAGGAGAGCCACAAACCAATATTAGCCTTACCGCTACACATACACAAAACACCAATACACAAGAAATCAATATGACATTGCCAACGTTTCAAGGAAGTGTTGGCAGAATTTTTCCTTTTGCACCAAAAACGGGTACAAAAAAAGGGATGATTCATAATGTGAGCTTACAGTATAATGTGAGAGGGGAAAATAGAATAAGAACTACCGATTCACTTTTTTTTACAAAGCAAATGTTTAAAGATGCAGAAGCAGGATTTCAGCATAATATCCCTTTAAGCACCAACTTTAAACTGTTTAGACATTTCAGTTTAAGTGCTAGTACCAATTATAACGAGGTTTGGACTTTTAAAACCATTAAAAAATCCTTTGATGAATTAAATAGAGCCATTGTAGTAGATACCATTAACAATTTTGACAGCTTTAGAACCTATAATTTTAGTGCCAGTTTGGGAACCACCATTTATGGGATGTTCAATTTTGAAAAAGAAGGCAAAAACACGAAAATTAAAGCCCTAAGACATATTGTAAGACCTTCTGTAAGCTATAATGTTAATCCTGCTTTTGATAGATATTATGATACATTTGAAGTGGTGAGTGCCGACGGACTTACCACCAGTGATGTAGAATACACCCGTTTTGAAAGATCCATTTTTGGAACTCCCAACCAAACATTTTCAAGTTCAGTAGGGCTTTCTGTTTCAAATAATTTTGAAGCCAAGGTAAGGGATAAAGATACAACGGCTACAGAGCTAAAAAAGATCATTCTTTTAAACAATTTAAATTTTTCAACCGCTTACAACCTCGCTGGAGATTCATTACAATGGAGCCCTATAAGAATGACCGGGGGCACTCAATTATTTGATAATAAATTGAGTATCAACTTTGGAGCCACTTTAGACCCTTATGCCCTGGACAACAATAATAATAAAATTGATAAATTCAATATAGACAACGGTGGTAGTTTATTCAGACTTACAAGTGCCAATTTTACTGCAAGTACCTCGTTTTCCAGCAACGACAATAAAAAGGATAATAATAACAGGGGTATTCAAGAAAATGTGAGGAACGGTGGTAGGGATGATGATTTATTTGGATTGCCCCAAGATTATTCAAATCAAATCATTGAAGATGAAGAAGAAAACAATGAAGAAGACACTGTTTCAGAATTTTACAATAATAAAATCCCATGGAGCTTACGTTTAGCATATGCCGTAAACTATTCAAATACAAGAAGGGAAAACCTAATATCGTCCCATTCCCTTATGTTTTCTGGGGACATCGAATTATCGCCTAAATGGTCGGTTGGCGCCTCTTCTGGTTATGATTTAAAAAGCAATGGTTTTACCTTTACGCAATTACGTTTTGAGCGCGATTTGTTAAGTTGGCGTATGAATTTTAGTTGGGTGCCTTTTAGTACCATCAGTTCATGGAACTTTTTTATTGGTATAAAATCCAATATTCTAAAAGACCTTAAATATGAAAAACGCAGGCAGCCAGATCAACGTCTTTAATTAATTTTGTAATATAAATTTATATGAGAAAAGTTATTAATACTCCTAAAGCCCCAACTCCAATTGGCCCATACAATCAAGCTATTTTAAGTGGAGATACCTTGTACCTCTCTGGTCAAATTGCCATGAATATTGAAACTGGTCAGTTGGTTTTAGATGATATAAAATCGGAAACCAAACAGGTTATGGAAAACCTAAAAGCAGTTCTTAATGCTGCTGACATGAGCTTTGAAAATGTGGTTAAAACCACCATTTTTATTAGTGATATGAATGATTTTACACTAATAAACGAGGTGTACGGAAGTTATTTTGATGATGCCAATGCGCCTGCTAGGGAAACGGTACAAGTTGCAAGATTACCTAAAGATGTACATGTTGAAATTAGCATGATTGCCGTTAAATAGTAACGCTTATTTTGACTGGTTTTGCGGTGAATATTTAACCAATAATTCCTTCAGCCTTTCCGTTTCAATCGGTTTTGCCAAAAAATCATCAACACCAGATAATTTGGCTTTTTTAATATCGGCCTCAAAAGCACTTGCCGAAACAGCGATGATTGGCGTGTTGTTTTTTTCGTATTTATCGGTTGCCTTGATGGTTCTAGTAGCTTCATAACCATCCATTTCTGGCATGTAAATATCCATGAAAATCAAATCAAAATCTAAAATATTATACAACTTTACGGCTTCAAGCCCATTTCTTACCAAGGTACAATCTGCTCCCTGTTGCTCAAGTAAAAACTTAATAACTTTTTGGTTTATTTTATTATCTTCAGCTACCAGGACACTAAATTTATAATCGAATTTATTCAGCAAGTCAGATGCAGGCTCTTTAGCCTCTGTTTTAAGATTCAAGGTCTTTTTCAATTGTAAACTAAAATAAAAAATAGAACCTTCATTCTCTTTACTTTCTACCTCCAACTCTCCTCCCATTAATTTCACAAGTTTGTATGAAATGGAAAGTCCCATACCGCCGCCCCTATAATGTTGCATGGTTGATACATCATCATTTTTAGAGGTTTTAAAAATTTTTCCAACTTCATAAGGAGACAATCCAACACCTGTATCTTTAACATAAAAAGTAACTATTTGGTTGTCATCATTGCTAACCGTTTGGTGTATGGTAATCGATATTTTACCTGAATGTGTAAATTTAATGGCATTATTAATTAAATTAATAAGCACTTGCTGTATTCTGGATAAATCTCCCAACAACAAGAATTTAGGTTTTTTCTCCGATAAGAATTTAAACTCAAAGTCCAAGTTTTTGTCCCAAGCTTGATATTCCAAAACTTTAAAAAGTTTAGATAGGTCTGACTCTAAATCAATTACAACTAAATTTAAATCTGTTGCTTCATCATCAAACTTAGCATTATCTAAAATCATATTCACCAACTGTAATAAATGTTCTGATGAATACTGGGCAATTTCAACCTCTGCCATTTGGTCGTTATCCAAATTCGTTTTTTTCAACATATTAAGCATTCCCAATACAGCATTAAGGGGTATCCTAATTTCATGACTCATATTTGCCAAATAAACCGATTTGTGGTCGACAAGCAAATTGGCCTTTTCTAAACTTTTTTCAAGTTTATTTATATTGTCTATCAACTCCGATTTAATATAAGCATCATGAGCCTTATTCCATAAAA
>NCDW01000237.1 GCA_002280395.1 Flavobacteriales bacterium 32-35-8 | reverse complement strand
TTATCATTTTAGCTTCCAAAACCCTGAATATCAAATTTGCCATACGCAGTATTTCAGCTATTGCACTTTTGTCTTTTGTTGTACACTTTGTAGAATATCCTACCGTTACCGATGATAAATTATTGATTTCTGTTTTTGGAGGATTCTTTTTAGGCTTAGGCATTGGGATGTCCATGCGAGGCGGAAGTGTGATTGATGGCACGGAAGTACTAGCTATATTTTTAAGTAAAAAATTATCGCTGACCATTGGAGACGTCCTGCTTTTAATTAACCTTCTCATATTTTCTGTAGGGGCCTATATTCTTTCTGTAGAAACGGCACTTTATGCGATATTAACGTATTTGGCCGCTGCGAAAACCGTAGATTTTGTGGTCGATGGTGTTGAAGAATATGTTGGCGTGACCATTATTTCAGAAAAACATCAAGATTTAAGAACCATGATTATTAAAAATCTAAGACGGGCCTGCACTATTTATGCCGGCAAAGGCGGCTATGGGACCAATGGAGAAAGTTATGATAAAGACATCATTTATACCGTGGTGACACGTTTAGAACTCGCCAGATTACAGACTGAAATTGATAAAATTGACAAAAGAGCATTTATCATTATGGGAATTGTGAAAGATTTGAAAGGCGGTATGATTAAGAGAAAACCGCTTAAACAGTGAATAGTGAATAGTGAATAGTGAATAGTGAATAGTGAATAGTGAATAGTGAATAGTGAATAGTGAAAAATTAGTGAATCCTTTTAAATGAATAAATATCTACCAAGAATTGTTGGTTCTTCTATAAACTTTATCAGTCATATTTCAACGCCATTTGCAGTGCATTTGGCTTTTCAATTGTTTTCCAGACCACAAAAAGGAAAAGCTAAAAAAATGGATGCTGAATTTCTTAATACCGCCATCCGAGATGAATTACGGTATCAAGATATAAGCATCATGACCTATCAATGGATTGGTAAAAAAGACACTATTTTATTGGTTCATGGCTGGGAAAGCAACACCTCCAGATGGAAAAAATTGATTGAGATTTTAAAAAACTTAGATTATAATGTTATCGCTCTTGATGCTCCGGCTCATGGCAATTCTGGAGGCGTTTTATTTAATGCGGTGCTTTATTCGGAATGTATTCAGGTAGTTGCAAAAAAAGTAAATCCGAGTATTATTATTGGACACTCTGTTGGTGGCATAGCGACTGTCATTTTTCAACACAAATACAATCTGGCTTCGGTTAAAAAAATGGTTTTGCTGGGCGCGCCTTCAAATTTCACTGGTATTTTCGATCGTTATAAAGCCATGATGCGCTATAACAATAAGGTTTCAAACGGCATTGACCAATTTATATTGAATCGTTTCGGAAATTTACTAAGCTATTATCATATCAGTAATTTTTCAGAAAATATACATTCTAAAGGACTTATAATTCACGATAAAGAAGACCGTATCATTCCTTATGATGATGCTTTAGATTATCAAAAACATTATAAAAACTCCATACTTATATCAACTTCTGGTTTGGGTCATGGTTTAAAATCCAAGGAAATTAATGAACATATTTTAGATTTTATCAACCCATAGATATATTGTATTTTTGGGCTATGGAAACAGATTTAAAACGAATCAATAAATATTTAAGTGAAGTTGGTTATTGTTCACGCCGAGAAGCAGATAAACTGATTGAAGCGGGTCGTGTCACGATTAACGGTGCCATTCCCGAAATGGGTACAAAAGTCGCACCAAATGATGTTGTTGAAGTTGATGGAAAAGAAATAAGCAACACCAATAAATCCTTTGTTTATTTAGCTTTTAACAAACCCGTTGGCATTGTTTGCACCACAGATACCAGTGTTGAAAAAGATAATATTATTGATTATATAAAGTATCCAAAACGTATTTTTCCTATTGGAAGACTTGATAAGCCCAGTGAAGGTTTAATTCTTTTAACTGACGATGGCGATATTGTAAATAAAATTCTTCGTGCCAGTAACAATCATGAAAAGGAATATATTGTAAAAGTGGACAAGCCCATTTCCCAAACGTTTATTGAACGCATGGCAGGAGGCATTCCGCTTGAGGATTTGGATAGAGTTACGAAAAAATGCGTGGTTGAAAAATTGAGCACTTACGAATTCAAAATTATATTGACCCAAGGTTTAAACCGACAAATCCGCCGCATGTGTGAATATTTGAATTATGAAGTTGAAACACTGAAACGTGTTCGTATTATGAATATTAAAATGGACATGCCTGTTGGAAAATACCGAGAATTGACAAAAGATGAGTTTGACGAACTTAACAAATTGATAGGAGATTCCACAAAGGAACACCAACCAAATTTTGTAAGACAACCTAGGAAAAGAGACTGAATTTATTGATGACGCTCTCTAGCCAACAAGGTATTTTTTAATAACATAGCAATCGTCATGGGACCAACACCACCAGGAACCGGCGTAATGTAACTCGCTTTTTTGCTAACGCTTTCAAAATCGACATCACCAGCCAATCTGTAGCCCGTTGATTTTGTAGCATCGGGAACACGTGTAATACCTACGTCGACAATCACAACATCATCCTTCACCATATCACCCGTTAAAAATTCCGAAATCCCAATAGCAGCGACAATAATATCAGCTTGTTTGGTAATCTCAGTCAAGTTTTTGGTACGACTGTGAACAACGGTAACCGTGGCATCTCCCGCTTTACGTTTCTGACTCATTAAAATACTCATGGGTCGACCCACAATGTGGCTTCTTCCCATAACGACCACGTGTTTACCAGACGTCTCCACTTGATAGCGTTCCAATAATTCAAGAATGCCATAAGGTGTTGCTGGTAAAAAAGTCGGTAAATCTAAAGCCATTTTCCCAACATTTGTAGGGTGAAATCCGTCCACATCTTTATCAGGATGCACGGCCATTAACACTTTTTGTTCATCTATATGTTTTGGCAACGGCAATTGAACAATAAATCCATCCACATCATCATTCGTATTCAGTTCATGTATTTTTTCCAACAATTCCTTTTCTGAAGTATATTCAGGCAAATCAATCAGCGTAGATTTGAAACCAATCTTTTCGCAAGCTTTCACTTTAGCATTCACATAGGTCATACTCGCACCATCGGTGCCGACTAAAATAGCTGCCAAATGCGGCACTTTTTCACCTTTGGAAATCATTGCTTTTACGTGTTCAGCAATTTCATCTTTAATATCGTTACTAACTTTTTTACCGTCTAGGATTATCATTGTTGGATGTTTGTTGTTAGTTGTTTAGTTGAAGTAACTTTTAACTTTTAACTTTTAACTTTTAACTTTTAACTTAAAAATTAGCGCATATTTTTCATCATCTGCATCATCTGTTTGCCGCCGCCACCTTGCATCATTTTCATCATTTTGCTCATTTGGTCGAATTGCTTTAAAAGTTGATTCACTTGTTGCACTGAGGTTCCAGAACCATCACCAATACGTTTTTTTCTACTAGCGTTAATAATGGATGGGTTGCTTCGTTCTTTAGGCGTCATGGAATGAATAATGGCTTCAATGCCTTTAAAAGCATTGTCATCAATATCCACATCTTTCATCATTTTTCCAGCTCCGGGAATCATGCCTACTAAATCCTTCATATTTCCCATTTTCTTGATTTGTTGAATCTGTTTCAAGAAATCATCAAATCCGAACTGTTCTTCATCAAATTGTTCTTGTGCACGTTCCACAAGAGACACGACGTCTCCCATTCCCAAAATACGATCGGCCATACGCGATGGATAGAACACATCAATGGCTTCCATTTTTTCACCCGTACCAATAAACTTGATGGGTTTATTAACCACTGATTTAATGGAAATCGCTGCTCCACCTCTAGTGTCACCATCTAATTTGGTTAGAATAACACCATCAAAATTTAAGACATCATTAAACGCTTTTGCAGTGTTTACGGCATCTTGCCCTGTCATAGAATCTACCACAAACAAGGTTTCCTGTGGCTTAATGGCTTTGTGGATGTTTGATATTTCGGTCATCATCGCTTCATCAACAGCCAAACGACCAGCCGTATCTATAATCACCACATTAAATCCATTTGCTTTCGCATGGGCGATACCTGCTTGGGCTATGGCTACGGGATTTGTATTTCCTTTATCACTGAAAACCTCTACGCCAACTTGTTCTCCAACAATATGCAATTGGTCTATCGCCGCCGGACGGTACACGTCGCACGCCACCAATAATGGTTTTTTAGATTTTTTAGTTTTAAGATAATTAGCCAATTTACCAGAAAAGGTAGTTTTACCCGAACCTTGCAAACCAGACATTAAAATCACACTCGGATTACCAGATAAATTAATACCTTCAGCATCGCCACCCATTAATTGTGTTAACTCGTCTTTTAAACGCTTGTGGTAAAATCCTTTGCTATTTTAAAATTAACGTCGGCATCCAATAAAGCGCGACGCACTTCTTTAAGTGTTTCAGCAACATTGACTTCTGTAATGCTACCATGTCCTTTTAAAACATGTAACGCTTTATCTAACTTTTCACTTAAATTATTGAACATAATATTTCTTGAAATTTTAACTAATCCTTGCTCACATAAACAAAGATGCAAAAATAAAGAAATATTTTGTTTTTCTTTAGAAAGATTGCCGTTTTCACTGACTGATAATTTAAATAAATGCTCCTAATAATACGATTTCCAATTTATTTACTTTTTCATTCCAATAGCATTTATTTAACAATTTAAGACTCTTAAAAACATTGGATCGGATTACAGACCCAAATAGCATCTCTTTGTTGATTGTAAATTAAACATAGACGTAGCTAATGAGATGGTAAAAAAAGAAAGCGATAGATTAAAACTTTATTATCACTTGTTGGAGTTGTAAAAAAATTCAAGTAGATTAGTTTGAAATTACAACTAACCAACTATGACTATTTTTAAACATAACGACCTAATGCTTTTGGTATTAATTACTTTTCTATCCATTAAAGCAACAGCCCAATCGGA
>NCDW01000236.1 GCA_002280395.1 Flavobacteriales bacterium 32-35-8 | reverse complement strand
TTAATGTGAATTTTGAAGAACAGCTCTTAGGATTGATAAACAAATAGAAACAAAAAAGCCTCAACGTTAAGTTGAGGCTTTTTTTATAGATTATATACCTTAGTTTCCTTTTTTGTAATCCTCTAAAAACTTAGCTAAACCAATATCTGTTAATGGGTGCTTTAACAAACCTTCAATAGCACTTAAAGGCCCCGTCATAACATCAGCGCCTAATTTAGCACAATCAATAATATGCATATTATGACGCACTGAAGCAGCTAATATTTGAGTGTCGAAACCATAGTTATCATAAATCTGTCTGATTTCAGAAATTAAATTCAAACCATCCGTAGAAATATCATCTAAACGTCCAATAAATGGTGATACATAAGTAGCTCCAGCTTTTGCGGCAAGCAATGCTTGTCCAGCAGAAAACACTAAAGTGACATTCGTTCTAATACCTTTTTCAGAGAAGTATTTACAAGCCTTAACACCATCTTTTATCATAGGCAATTTAACCACGATTTGTTCGTGCAGTTCCGCTAACGCTTCACCTTCCTTAATCATGCCTTCAAAATCTGTTGCAATAACTTCAGCACTTACATCGCCATCTACAATATTACAGATGTCTACATAATGTTTTAAAATGTTATCATGTCCTGTAATGCCTTCTTTAGCCATTAATGACGGATTGGTTGTTACACCATCAAGAACACCAAGATCTTGGGCATCTTTTATTTGTTTAAGATTAGCGGTATCAATAAAAAATTTCATTTTGTTTTGTTTAGTAATTATTCGGTGTCAAATTTACAACTTTGGAAAAACCTAGCCTAAGAGTTTAATTAAAATATTTAATCAACTTACTTTAAGTTATTTATAATTTATAATGGTTCATTAACATCTTTTCATAAACCTTATCGGGTAATACGCGTTTTAACACGATAGAGAATTTTTGCATAAACGCCCCCACTTTATAATGTACTTTAGGATTTTTAGTATTGATTATCTTTAAAACTGCCCGAGCCATCATAATAGGGTTACTTCCGTTATCAACATGCGCATTCATTAAGTCCAACGTATCTCCATAAGGCTTTTTGTATGGGGAATTTTCCAGAAGTGGCGCATGATACCTACCGGCCGCTATATTGGTAGCAAAATCGCCTGGGGCTACATTGGTCATTTTAATATTAAAGTTTTTTATTTCCATTCTAAAAGCTTCTGTTATAAGCTCTAAGGCCCCTTTACTAGCACTATAAATGCCTCTGTAAGGCAGTCCCATATAGCCTGCGATAGAAGTAATATTTATTATCAATCCCGAATGTTGTTTGCGCATTTGAGGCAAAACGGCCTTGATGACATTGATGGGACCGAAAAAATTAGTGTCAAAATTTGCTTTAATTTCTGCTTCTGGTAGTTCTTCAATCGCTCCTGTAATGCCCGCACCAGCATTATTTACAAGGACATCTATCCTACCCTCTTTTACAATAATTTCTTGAATGGTTTCTTGTATGGTTTCAATGCTTTTCAAATCTAATTTTAAAATCGGAAACTTACTTTCTGAATAATTTTGGGGATTTCTGCTAGTGCCGTAAACAATAAATCCGTTTTCGGTTAGAAATTCACCTACAGATTTCCCTATTCCCGAAGAACCACCTGTAATCAAAACAACTTTAGACATATTTCAATTAATTATTAATGATGTAAAATTAACAATGAATTTAATATTAGCGGGTAAAAAGAAAAAAATTGGAGAAAAGAAGTGAGATATTCTGGATGAGATTCCCACTTTCGCAGGAATAAATAAAAAAAGGCAAGCTACCTACATCACACCGCTACAACCATTTACCTTTGCTGCGTTCCCGCCCTGGAGGATTCAACAGGAGCTGGTTGTGTAGGACTTGCCGGGTGCAAAGATACAACCATTTTAAAATTTTCACAATGATTTTTTAAACTGATTTTAAATAAATATCTTGCTTAAAATTTAAATCAAAAATGAAACTATTTAAATACTTCACAATCATTTTTTTAAGCTCATTTATTTTGTCTTGCGGAACCAATTCAGGCAAAAATAAAAGTGATTTTACCATTAAAACCAACGCTAAAGACCATGTAATTTCTAATGCGGAAACTTTAATGTTATCGATTGAAAATCCAAAAAACCATACTATTGATTCGGTTAGCTATACCTTAAATGGAAAATCAATAAAAGAAAGCACCGATTTAAAAGACACTAAATTAGGTATCCAAAACATTGAAGCTACTGTTTATTTTAATAATGAACAGCAAAAAATAGTTGCCAAAATAACCGTTTTAAACAGTGAATCACCTAAAATATATACTTATAAAATTATAAATGAATACCCACATGATATCACGTCTTATACGCAAGGTCTAGAGTTCTTTAATGATACTTTATATGAAAGTACAGGGCAGAACAGGGAATCTAAACTTAGAAAAGTAGATTACAGAACAGGCAACGTATTAAAAAATATTAATTTGGCCGATCAATATTTTGGTGAAGGTCTTACCATTTTAAATAATAAAATTTATCAATTAACATGGCAAGGGGGTATTGGCTTTGTTTATGACATTCATACTTTTGAAAAAATTACGGACTTCAAATACGGTAAAAGCAAAGAAGGTTGGGGCTTATGTAATGATGGAAAAACCATCTACAAAAGTGATGGTACAGAACATATATGGCTATTGAATCCGAATACTCTTGCTGAAGAAAACCATATTCAAGTTTATACAAACAAAGGTAAAATCGTTGAAATCAATGAAAT
Source organism: Flavobacteriales bacterium 32-35-8 (assembly GCA_002280395.1). Taxonomy (GTDB): domain Bacteria; phylum Bacteroidota; class Bacteroidia; order Flavobacteriales; family Flavobacteriaceae; genus Confluentibacter. The sequence goes on along the minus strand of NCDW01000236.1, from coordinate 1,074 downwards.
GGAATGGATAAATGGTGAAATTTATGCCAACCGTTACCAAAAAGATGGCGTCGCTATCATCAATCCAAAAAATGGGGCTGTTATTGGGGTTATAGACTTTTCACCATTAAAAAAGTTAATAACACAACATCAAGGATTGGATGTACTTAATGGTATAGCCTATAACCCAAAAACAAAAACCATTTTTGTCACTGGAAAACGCTGGGATAAATTATTTGAGGTCGAAATTGTTAAAAACTAATGTATTATGTGTTTTTAGATTGATACCTAAAAAAGGCATAAGAAAACGGAATGAACATTAATCCAGCAATAACAAAAACAAAAAAGGCTTTTTGTAATCCAAAGGCATGTGACAAATAACCTATAAATGGTGGGCCTATTAAAAATCCAACAGTCGCATAGGTTGATATTATTGAAATAGCCATTCCTGGGGAATATTTTTTTGAAGTTCCTGCCAACGCAAATGTCATTGGAAAGATAGGAGCTGTACCAAAACCTACAAGACAAAATCCAAATAGCGCTGACCAGAAAAACGGAAATATAACTGCTATGGAAATGCCCAAAGCAATTAATAAAGCACTCAAAATATATGTTTTTTGTACACCTATTTCTTGTGCCAATCTATCAGAAAAAAATCTAGAAAGCGCCATGGTTGCCATAAAAGTAAGATAACCATAAGTAAACACATCTTCTTTAACGATTTCTTTAAAATATACCCCACTCCAATCGAACATACCACCTTCGCACATAGCTGCAAAAAATATGATGACGCCTAAGTATAGAATAAATGTGTCTGGTTTGCCTATAATTAACTTATTACCTGACGTTGATTTATCGTTTTTTAACGTGAAACTATAACATGATACAGAAACAATTAATGTAAGTATTGAAATTATCAATAAATGCAACTGCATTGAAACATCATATTTTACCATTACTGTAGAAAACACAACTCCTATTAAACCGCCTGTACTCCACAATCCATGAAATGAACCAACAATACGTTTTTCAAACTTATTTTGTAAGGTTATGGATTGTGTGTTCATAGAAATATTTAAAGTCCTCATAAAAAAT
>NCDW01000235.1 GCA_002280395.1 Flavobacteriales bacterium 32-35-8 | reverse complement strand
ATATAACTTATGATTATTTCTCAAATAAGTATTAAAAAGTATTGAATATTTCAATTCAAGTATTTTAAGAAGTGACCTTGACTGAATTTAAACCAGAATAATATATCTAATTTAGTGAATGGATGAGTCCTAAACGAGAAGTAGTTGGCGATGAAAAAAAAATATATCATTTTTAGTCATTATTATTCAATTTCTACTAAACACTTTTCGATATGTAAAAATATTCATATTATCTAAATGCCTATGCCTCAGTAAAGAGAATTATGGTGGATTTGCTCAAGATATCCCTTTCCATCTCCTGATATTTTCCCACTTGTACCAAGTTGCTGGCTACCTAGTCTCGTGCTATCGTATCCAATGCTTAGTTCTAAAGCCTTTAGCTTGAATTCTCATGTTTAAGTTGTCTCTATTTTTGCATTTTCCTGTTGTAAACATCAAAGGTCTTGCGTTCTGGGTCCACTTTTAGGTTTGAACTCCAGATAAGAACTAGGTTTGAATAAAGGACAATTATCTTTCTTCGGCTGTGGAACTTCTATTTTGCAACACTATTTTTCGAAGTGAAACATAATTATTTTCAACGAGTATCCTATAAATTTTATCAAACTTAGATTTTTGCTTTTCTATTGTAATAAGGTCTTCATAACTGATATGCAGTATTATTGTGTCTTCCAAAGCATCAATGCTCAGTTCGGAAAGTTTTTTACTGTGACAACTTCCAATTTCACTCATCCAACAATTTTCTGTTGTAAATTGAATAATGTGCATCTTGTCTTTATCATCTACTTTGCACAATCATAAACAACCGCCCATAGATAGCAGAAATCATACATCGCCAACTTTTTTAATGTCCCTTCAAAAGCTTTATTCATTATAGTATAGGAACACGAATTAAATAAAGATATCAGTGAGAAAAATTTAAGAAAGGCATTTTATCAGCGAGTGAAAAAACGCTTTATAAATGAAAATATTTCGATAAAATTCAAAAAGTTATCAATAAAAACTACAAGCTATTTATATTTTTCTGTTTAATGGTTACTTGATAGTCCTTTTTTTGCTACAGATTTAGTTTGAAGACGTACATATTGTGCTAATTTATTTTCAACTATTTCTTAACTTCAATTGATTGTTGAAGAATAGCACGAGAATCGGTACTTGATATTGGCCTTACGGTACGATTAGTAACCTTCCAACCATCTATAGTTCGCAAGAGTTTCCATTGGTTCACTGTGAGTTGATAAATAGAAAATCCAGGAGAAGTTCCTTTACCAGGAAGTTTCACATGAGAGGCTGTTGTGTCTGGCATCACTACGAGCAAATAACCCGTAGCTACTGCAGTGTCACCATTGATCTTGATGTGGGGAAGCATAGCTAAATGTGTCATTCCTGCCTTGATAGCCTCGTTCTGTGCAGGTGCATTGACGATTTTCATGATTTCATCTCGACCTTTATCTTGCCGTGCTGGACCTCGGTCAAAGATGGCATCTTCTGTAAACATATTCGTCCAATACGATTCCGATGCTACATCAGAACTAAAAGCAGAACCTGCAAGAAGGTTTAGTATTTCAAGTCGGTCTTCAGTGGCTATAATACGTGCGAGAAGTTGTTCTGTATTCAAAGTACTTGTTTGTTCATGAAGAGTCGAGTTACCTATTTTTTTAGCCTCTACTTTCTGGGCAGATAGTAGATTAGAAATTAATAAAAAGGCGATATACTCTAAGTCCTAAAATATTAAATATGCTAAGAGAGTACTACTCAATATAGAAACCAAAAAAATATTTGTTCGAAGGCCAAGTAGCTGGAATTCCTTACGATAGCCGGAGTTTACAACAAGTACTCAAACAAGCATTACATAAAGCCCATCTTACAAAACCAGCTACATTGCATTGGTTGAGACATAGTTACGCCACTCATTTACTAGAGAGCGGAACCGATCTGCGTTATATACAAGAATTATTGGGCCATAATAGTAGTAAAACTACAGAAATTTATACTCATGTAAGTACGAAAAGTATTCAGCAAATAAAAAGTCCATTTGATAATTTGTAAGATAATAATTAAAATGTATATTTGAAAGTAATACGCTACTCAGTAGCGCCTATCTACCCCAAATAAGGTGTATATGCGCTACTTTGTAGCGCATATATACAAGTTGTGTGCAAGGCTAAACGACCTATTCATCCAAACTTTAGCACACAATTTTTGAAATAAAAATGTAATATATTTACAATTCCAAAATGTTTTTTAAAACAACACTATTATGGACATTACAAATTTTCCAGAAGATTTATTTGAAAATAACTACACGGACACTTCAGACCTGCAAATTGCTAATTACGAGGTGTATAAACATGTGTCCAAAAATAAGATTAACCTAAACAAAAATGTATTCAGTTTTTTATTGGACGGACAAAAGGACATTCACTTTTCTAATGACATCGTTTCAATAGATCATACACAATCCTTGCTTCTTGCATCGGGAAATTTTTTAACAACTGAAATTGTAGGGGCAAATAGTTATAGTTGCCTACTCTTTTTCTTTTCTCAAAAAAACATTAAGGATTTTTTATTGAAATATGGGCATCTATTTAACCCAAATGACTTAAATAAAGCAGCGGCCAGTAGTCCCTATTTCCTTATTGAAAAAGACAATTTTATTATCCATTTTATTAATTCTATTCAACAAATTTATGGCTTGAATCAAACAATCTCTCAAAAGATTCTGGAATTGAAATTTGAGGAAATTATGTTGTATCTCGCTGATAAGTATGGGCAAAGTTTTTTTGTTTATCTAAATTCATTGTTAATCAATGAAAGAGAATTATCTTTTAAAATGGTCATTGAAAAAAATCTGTACACGAGTTTGAATATTGATGAGGTCGCTTTTCTATGCAATATGAGCCTGTCTACTTTTAAGCGAAAATTTATACAAGTATATCAAGAGTCTCCAGGAAAATGGTTTCAACTAAAACGGCTCAACAAAGCCAAAAAATTAATGCTTAATAATGAAGCGACACCATCAGAAATCTATATGGACTTTGGTTATGATAGCTTATCAAATTTTAGCACAGCCTTTAAAAATGAATTTGGATACAGTCCAAAAAACATTATGAAAAATTGACCTTTTTTCATAAGTTTTTGAACTAAATAAAAAAGCCTCACAAGCTTAAATGAGCTAAATTTGTTAAAACAAAATTGGTTTAATTTAAAAATAAAAAGACATGAAAAAATTAGGATTATTAGTTCGACTAGAAGCAAAAGCAGGAAAAGAAAAAGATGTTGAAGAGTTTATTACAGGTGCATTGCCACTTGCTAATGAAGAAGCGGGTACTATTACATGGTATGCGTTCCGTATTGACGCTTCTACATTTGGCATTTTTGACACTTTTTCAGATGAAGAAGGCAGAGAAGCACATCTTGGTGGTAAGATTGCAAAGGCGTTAATGGAAAATGCACCTGAATTGTTGGCTACTGCACCATCTATTGAGAAATTGGACGTTTTAGCGGCTAAATAAATACACCACAATTATTATAAAATGGCTGCCTGTCAAAGTTCTGTAAAGGAATTTGGACAGGTTGCCTTTGTTTACAACACAGCTTGATAATAAATTAAGCGTAGGCTAACGAATAAGCCCAGCACACAACAGCGGTTTCGCGCTATTGCTGGTTTTTCTTGAATTGAACTTCTTTCTTCACGAAAATATTTTATCTTAGCAGAAAGTACGCAGTTCGCTGTCATCGCAACAGACGCGAAGCCGCGAAACGTCAGGCTGTGAAAAAACCTCTTTTTTGCGTTAAAATCTTCAATTTTTCCTTTTCTACAATCCAAAAGAAAGCCTTTTAAGAAAGGTCTTTTTTAG
>NCDW01000234.1 GCA_002280395.1 Flavobacteriales bacterium 32-35-8 | reverse complement strand
AAAAATATAAAATGAAAAGATATAGATGTACCAATTTCTTTATTGATTGTATCTGTGGTGATCAAAGCTTTTTCGCTTAACCCTCTGCGGGTTGAAAAATATTACACATTGGCATTGTATCCGGTTATTTCTTCAGCATCAATAACGGCTTGATCTCTGTATTGGCAGCAGGCATCTATACTTTTATAAACCTCATCTTTCGCTTTCATATTTTTAGTGTCATGCCCAACAGCAACAATGTTTTTTTCAATCGCTTTTAGGTTGGTTTTACGGGCATCAAAAATCAATTTTAATTCATGGGTTTTTACATCCCAAACAGCACTTTTTACTCCCTTGGTATTTAAACTTGTTTTTTCAATTCTGGTTTTGCACATTAAGCATACACCATTAACTTCTAGTGATGCTTTTGTGTTTTTGTCTTGGGCAAATACTGCGGTTTGTATTAAGATTACAGCTATTAATATTAGTTTTTTCATCGTTTATCTTTTTTATATTCTCTTGAAGAAGAGTATTTGTTTGTACTTTAGTTTTATTTATGAGATTCCTGCCTACGCAGGAATGACAAAATATAATTATTCTATTCTAAACCTAAATCCCGCATAATACATACTTCCAAAAACGGGACCATATACAAATGTGGTATCAAAATTCGCTCCAAAAGGGTCGTTTGCTGCTACAATAGGATTTGGTTGTCTCACATTGGTTATGTTTTCGCCTCCTAAATATACCTCAAAAGTTTTAGAAAACACTTTGGTTATTTGTGCATTTAAGGTGGTAACCGTTGGTGTTCTATCTGGCAATTGATACTGAATTGGATTCCCCAAAGTTGATGAAAACCGTTGTTCGCCCACCCAATTATAAGTCGCATCAAATTTCCATTGACCTCCATGATCTTGCTCTTTCGTTTCGTAACCTATATTGGCAAACAACCGATGTTTGGGCGTTAATGGTTTTTCTAACCTTCCGGAATTATATTGCGTTTGTACATCATAAAATTTATATGAAGTTCGTAAATCGACGCCTTCAAATACATTATAATTTAATTCTGCCTGAAAACTATTGGCGAAACTTTTTCCATCAAGATTATAAAAATTGATTTCTTGTGGATTTTCAAAATCCACTACCACTTGGTTTGTGAAATCGGTTTTATAATAATCTAAAGTGACATCAGCTTTTCTTCCGAAAAGATTAAATCCTTGCAAAAATGAAACTCCATAATTCCATGCGATTTCAGGATCCAATCCATAAATATTTCCTGATGTATTTAAAATATTGATGTCACGAGACGTTGAAAATATGTTTTGGTTTTCGGCAAAAATATTGGCACTTCGTTTCCCTCTTCCAAACGATGCTCGCAATGCTGCTTTTTCCCAAGGCGTGTATCTGGCATGAACACGTGGCGTGATAAATGTTCCCATAAGATTATGATAATCAATACGAACGCCTGCCGTTACATTAAACTTATCTAAATCGTCATAATTATATTCAAAAAAACCACCAACGGAATTTTCGGTTCTTTTATAATTTGACGCTAGATTTTGAGCATCTAAAAATTCATCATAATGATCGTACGTATAACTAATACCTGTTTTTATTTTATTTCTGGAATCGCTGATAATGGAATTGTAAATAGCATTCGCATATAGGCTATTGTGGGTGATATTGTATTGTTTTAAACCAAAATAAGACTCCTGTACATGACTGCTAAATGCCGTTTGAACACCTACACTTTGCCAAGGAATCTCAGGATTTACATATCCTAATTTTGCAGATACTTCATAACGTTTGGTATCAATTTCACTGCCCCATGCATTGGTTGTTAGTTTATCGGTTTCCGGATTGAAATCTAATTGGCCTGTTTGCTTTTCATCATTCAAAAATCTTAAATTTATAAAACTCACAAACCCTTTTTCTGCATTGGTATATTGCCAACGGTTCATGATATTAATTTGATTGAATTTTGGCATATCCAAAAATCCATCATCATTAACATCATGTTCTTGGTTTTGGGTGTTTCCATGCAAATACAAACCGGTGTGCCACTTCTCACCTACTTGCGTGTTGACATGCGTATTCAACTCAAAACGCTCACTGGATGCGCCATAAAGATTGACAAACAAATTATCGTCTGTAAACGGTTTTACAAGCTCGGCATTGATTTGCCCTGCGATACTTTCGTAACCATTCACAACACTTCCGGCACCTTTTGTAATTTGAATGCTTTCAACCCAAGTACCCGGAATAAAACTCAATCCGAATGCTTGTGAAGCACCACGAACAGAAGGAATATTTTCGGTTGCGATTAAAATATATGGACTGGTGAGTCCGAGCATTTTAATCTGTTTGGTGCCTGTAACGGCATCGGCAAAATTAACATCGATGGACGGATTCGTTTCAAAACTTTCCGACAAGTTGCAACAAGCTGCCTTTAACAGTTCATCGCTAGTCACCGTAAATGTATTGGCAGCTTGCAAATACGATTTTACAGTAGCTTGCTTTCTAGACGTTACTGTAATTTCATCTAAATTATCGGTCGGTTTCAACCAATGATGCACCATTTTAGGTTCGGTAATGGTTAAAGTATCGGTTTTAAAACCCACATAACTTATCACCAACTTAGTATATTCCTTTTTGTATTCCAGAGAAAACATGCCATCAATATTAGTGACTGTACCCACGGAAGTATCGAGCCAATAAACATTAGCTCCCGCTAACCCAATGTGCTCATTTTGCTCATTGGCTTCCATAATCATTCCCGTAATTTTTTCTTGGGAAGACATAAATAATGGAATTATTAATAATGTATATAATATCGTTTTCATTTTATTTTAGAATTCGCCACTATTCCACAAGCAAATTATTGAATAATCTTATGATTTTGTAGCAGTTTTTTATTGATTAAAAAGTATAATGATAGCCATATCAAGATGACTTACTTTGCTTACTTTAATTAATAAAAAATCAAATAATGAAAACTTGGTCCAATACCTGAATATCGGCGACCAAATTGGGAGGAGAATAATTTTTATGGGGAATTATTTGTTCCGATAAACCTTCAAAAAGATTTACGAACGCATAAACATATGATGCAAAAAACAGTTGTTGGTGATATTTTAAATCATCAAAAGTTGTGATTTTTAATTTATCTTGTCCTTTAACAACCTCAACTTCGTTTTTGCAACAGTTATTTTTTTCACTTTCAACCGTTTGTAGTTTAGTCATATCCATACCACAACCCTTAGCTTCGGTAAAAACTGCTGTTTCGACTAATGTATTGCCACAAAAATGCTTTTCAACAGTAAAAGACATTGTAGACACTAGAACCAAAAGTGCTAGTGCAACCGAAAAAGCTTTATGTAACATATCTTTAATCACGTTGCAAAGATACGAAAAATTGAATTTTAAATAAATTTTTATAATTTGATTAACACCTATTGCTTGAGCTTGTAATAATAAAATGCTGGCAATAACAACAACAAAAAGAGGGGTTGAATTAAAAACCGCCTGATATTAAAAAACATATAATAATCTTGTTGTCTCGGACTAATAACAAAATATAAATAGAGACCTGTTAAAACAATAAACGTAGCAACATATACCATTACCGAAAACTAGATAATACTTTTATCCATAAAAAAGTCCAAACTAGGTCGTTTGGACTTTTAACTTTCCAACTCTTAATGAGCATCTATAACGGCTTGATCTCTATACTGGCAACAGGAATCTATACTTTTACAAACGTCATCATCAGCTTTTAAATTTTTAGCGCACAACGGCAACAATGTTTTCAATTGTTTTCAAGTCGGTTTATGGGCATCAAAAATCAATTTCTTAAAAAATCATTTACCTGCCTCCCGGTGGGCAATACGTTTTTAAATAATTGGTGAACAATGTTTTTAAATGCGCTGTTGTGCCTTCGCCTTCGCGAATACCATGTGTAC
>NCDW01000233.1 GCA_002280395.1 Flavobacteriales bacterium 32-35-8 | reverse complement strand
AGTTCATGTATGGCTAAAGTATGGATAAAGCATCCAAACAAGAATAAAGCACAAACCCACTTTTAGCTAAAAAAACAGAAAAAAACAACCAAAAAACCTAAAAAAGCGCATAAAAGGATCTATTCACGAAAAAAAAACCGTTTAAAGCCAATCCATAAAACATGAAAACAAAAAACACAGTATGGCTACCCTTACAAATACTACCAAAGCGTTAGTAAAGCCTAAACCAGTTCTTAAAAAACAATTACGGAACATAAACCCCAAATCATGGGAAAGCTAAACAGCTTTGTTAATATTGAAGGCGCCCAGACAATCTTATCTTTTACAAGGGCAAAGAAGGCTATTTAGTAAAAAACAAAAGGTCGTGCTTTTTTTGTCATCCCTGCGAAGGCGTGGACCCGCTAAAAAACCAAGAAACACGAGCATAAATACAAACCCTAAGCAGAAAAAAAACCACGATGTACCGAAAGCCCATAGTTTTAACGGGTAGACTGAAAGTCTGCTTCATGAAATGACTCATTAAATCCAAAAAAACCATACACCACTAATTCGCGTATCCGTGGCTACAATATTTATAGAAACTTAAGTAACTACAATGACATGACGTGGCTTTAACGGAACAAATTTGTATCTAGAAGCAAACAACAAAACAACAAACAACTTGTATTTATCTGGTTGTTGGAATGAAGTGTTGGTTCTTTGTTCTAAAAGCGAAGCGGTCTTAGGTCTTTCAAGAGTTAACAATGATTATTAATACAAATTATACGCATTTACTTTCATATATTTGCGCAATTAATCTTAGCGAAGTCCTCAAACACGCATGAAAAAAAAAATTATTAGAGTTACCACTGTTCCACAGTCCTTAGGTGGTTTATTAAAAGGACAATTACAGTTCATGTCGCAATATTTTGAAGTGCTGGGCGTCTCCTCCAAAGGCGAAAATGATGAACTGGCACATGTTTCCGAACGTGAAGGCATACCCACGTATGCCATTGAAATGACCCGGCAGATTACACCTTTGAAGGATTTAAAAGCCGTATGGCACTTGTACCACTTATTCAAAAAAGAAAAACCGTTTATTGTACATTCCCATACACCAAAGGCCGGCACCTTGTCCATGATAGCCGCAAAATTGGCAGGCGTTCCACATCGTTTGCATACCATCGCTGGGCTACCTTTGGTGGAGGCGACGGGATTTAAGCGAACCGTTTTAAATACAGTGGAAAAAGTAACTTATGCTTGTGCTACCAAAATATATCCCAATTCTTTTGGATTGGTAGAAATTATATTGGAAAATAAATTTACCTCGAACAAAAAATTAAAAGTCATTGCCAATGGAAGCTCCAATGGCATAGACACCTCTTTTTTTGACCCAACACGCTATTCGGACGAAGCTGAGGTACTTAAATTTAGAACCGACCTAAACATACCTAAGCATGATTTTGTATTTGTTTACGCTGGAAGGCTGGTGACAGATAAAGGTATTAACGAACTCATTGGAGCATTCAACAAGCTATGCACACACTATGATGGCTTAAAATTATTGCTCGTTGGAACTTATGAGCATGAGCTGGATCCGTTACGGCCCGAGACTTTAGACATTATCAATCATAATAAACACATTATATCAACAGGCTGGGTAAATGATGTGAGACCTTACTACGCTCTAGCCAATGCCTTAACATTTCCTAGTTATCGTGAAGGGTTCCCCAATGTGGTGATGCAGGCTGCTGCCATGCAATTGCCTTGTATTGTAACCAACATTAATGGGTGTAATGAAATTGTAAAACATCACGAATCTGGAATTATCATACCCATTAAAGATGAATTGGCATTATATAACGCCATGGATTATGTACTAACGCATAATGAAGATTCTAAAAGAATGGGGCTGACGGCTAGAGCGCATATTGTTTCTAACTTTGAAAGAAAAAAAGTATGGGAAGCCCTATTAATGGAGTATAATAGCTTAAGTGAAAGCTAAATTAACATGATAAAGTCAATCTGCCAACCACTAGATAGTTTCGTTTATCTTACACGTAATCGAATAAAAGGATTGCAATATCTGTTATTTAATTGCTGGAATAAATTTAACCCTATTTTTGAGCAAGTAATTTACAATTGAAATTTAATCAACTCTAAGCATTTAGCAAAAAAGAAATGAGTAAACAATATGAGGTAAAGGAACTAACAAAAAAAGCGCTACGCGACGCGTTAAATAATAACACCTTTTGGAATATTCCCCTTGCCCCCATGCCTAAAAGCAAAGCCATGTGGCTAGTTTCTAATCCAAGAATAGCAGACAATGACTATTGTGGCGTTATGGGTTACGAAAACGATAAAATGGTTTCCTTTATTTATATGCTACCCGATCATCTAAATATAAATAACGACATTCAGAAAGTCTACTGGATGATACACTGGTGGGTAGATGACACCATTAAAAACACCGTATTGGGACCTTATGTTTATAATGAAGCCGTAAACTTGGCAAACAAACAAGTGATTATTAAAGCTTATGCCGAAACTGCTGCGGATTTTTATAAAAAGCAGCCCTATCAAGTGATAGCTTCCAGATTACGGCACACCTTATTTTTTAGCTTGGATAGCTCCATCCTTAAGGGCCGATTTCCTTTTTTAAAGTATTTTAATACGCTCGTAAATATAGTTGATACGTTTAGTTATTCCGTTTTAGGCTTTATCAACAAACCAAAACTTAAAAACAGAACATCCCATCTAAAATATGAGTACATCAATGCGCTCGATGAAGATACTTGGAATTTCATAGAACCACTTTGTAAAAACGATTTAATACTTAAAACGAAAGCGTATATTAATTGGCAACTAAGTAGTTTGCAATATACGCAAACACCAACTTCAAAACATATATATGCTTCTTTAGAAACCGGTAATAGCAACAATATTTACATACATTCCCTAAAGGTTATCAAGGATTCTACCATCATTGGGTTTTTAGCATTTACCATAAATTATAACGAATGCAATATAAAGTATTTTTTAACCAAGGAAGGTCTTGACTATGAGGCTTGTGTAGATGTCCTTATAGAACATGTTTACGCTACAAAATCTAAATTTATTTTTACAGACGACACAAAACTATCGGATACCATAACGAAAAGATATAAAACCATCTACACACATAAAACCACAAAAATAGGATTAGCCCACAAAAGTATGGGGTTGGATTTAACCAAACTGAATCTCAATTTGCATGATAGGGATGGACATTTTTATTAATATCTGCTTAAGAAATGTCCTTAAATTAAGCGTTCATACGTATTAATAAATTTCATTTAAACGCTTTAAACGGCTTTTGAACTGTCATTAAAAAACATCCAAAACCTTTAGAAGTGAAAAAATTATGTTTTATCGAAAAAAGAAAGGCTTTATTGAAACTATCTGTATTTTAGTACAGCTATTAACACTAAACCTTTGCTTATGAATTCAAAAAGTAACATTTTTTTAAAAACAACCAGAGTAGCTCTTATTGTTTTTGCTTTAACATTTTCTACCAACACGTATGCTGCAACTCCTTTAACATTTGGAAGTGGCTGGTTTGATTGGGGATGGATTAAAGATTTTTTCCATAGACATTATCGTGGTTGTGGTCATTCCACTGGCGGTGGTGGCCAACAAGGAGGAGGTGATTCTGTTCCTTTAGATGGTGGTATAGGCATCTTATTAGTGGGTGCAGCCGCTTTTGGTGTTAAAAAACTACGTGAAGGCAAACATGAAGAAGCTTAGTTCTTTTACAAACGACATGCTATTACCAATAAGGCTTTTTTTAGAAAAAGCCTTATTTTTTTATAGTCTGGAAAGTCATCTATGGGTTTTTCCATGTGATTCGCAGTATGCCGTTCAACTTTTAATAAATCATGTTGTGAAGCCTCTGAGGTTGCGTTATAAATTGGTTTTATAGTGTGCATACCCCAT
>NCDW01000232.1 GCA_002280395.1 Flavobacteriales bacterium 32-35-8 | reverse complement strand
TATAGAATACAAGATATTGTAGATCAGCAAAAAGGATTTATAGGTGGTGAGTTCAAACTAGGGATTATTCCAACCATCATGCCAACCTTATTGCCTATGTTCTTGAAAGCTTTTATAAAAAAATACCCGAAAATTAAGCTTAAAATTGAAGAATTAACCACTGATGAAATCATAAACAGAATAAAAGAAGGTCACTTAGATGCCGCCATTGCTGCAACACCTTTGGAAATTGACTTTATAAAAGAGCGTGTGTTATATTTTGAACCTTTTGTAGGTTATATCCCTGAAAACCACCGATTGCATACCAAGCAAAAAATTAATACAATTGATTTAGAAATTGATGACATGCTTTTATTGGAAGATGGCCATTGTTTTAGAGATGGTGTTTTAAACCTTTGCAAAGCTTTTAAAAATCAAACCGAAGAAACCTTTCAGTTAGAAAGTGGCAGTATAGAAACACTTATAAAATTATCGGATGAAGGTTTGGGCATGACGCTTCTACCCTATTTGCATACCTTGGATTTAAACGACAAGGCCAAAAAGAATTTACATTATTTTAACGAACCAAGTCCCGCTAGGGAAGTCAGCATCATTTACCATAAAAGTGAATTAAAAATTCAAATTATAGAAGCAATGCAAAGTGTCATCTCAGGAATAATTAGAGGCGCCATAGCGTTTCAGAATGTAAAAATTATAAGTCCGCTGCCAGCAAAGTAAAAAAACAGTTTGGAAGTAAATGTCACATTGAGCGTAGTCGAAATGCATTCGTAATCCGGTTAATAAGGTTTTCGACTGCGCTCAAACGACATTAAAGTTTAGTTTGATAGGTTCTAAATTTTACAAAACATAATTCAAATACAACATGAATCTATTTTTAGAGGTGACATTGTCTCCAAAGAGATTCTGACTGATGGGAAAGGTGTAATTAGCTCCAATAATAAATTTATCTATCATAAATTCCGAGCCAAAAGCACCATTTACAATGTCCCCATTAGTCTCTGGCAACGCTTCATTAAATTGCTTAATGGAATTATATACATCGCCAGATATACCTAAAAACGGACTAAACGCCGATTTCTCTAAAGGCACATTATAATACACATTAGATGAAAAACTAAATTGATTTCCAAAACGATACTCATTTTTGTTCTCAGTTTTCAAATAATAGGTAGCTGATGAATTAATACCTAACCTGTTTTTTGAATACGAATGCAATACAGAAAAAATACCATCCAAACTTCCGGTACCTACTTGAAATCCTGGATTAATTCTATCTGTTAACATGTCTTCAAACGTGCCTGTTGGTAATTTTAAGCCAATACCTAAATTTAATCGGTGACCAGACAATTCTCTTTCTTCATCTTCTCCTTCCACATCATTAAAATCAACCTCGTGGTCTTTATGTTTTTTAAAAAATTTCAATTGGTACCAACCAATTACAGTAATATCACCCAAACCATTAATATGTTCGGTTCTATCTTCAAAATGCCTATATAAATCTTGGTAAGGAATAATGGCGTTAAAGTATAATTTATCATTCACGGGAACTCTTCCCCAAACTTGATAGGTATTGAAACGTTCGTTGCTTGTGGGCGAATTACTGAAAATACCATCTTTCGATTCATAATCCTGATAAATATATCTCAAACCAACAAAACTTAGGTTATCTAAAGTACCGAAACCCGAACTCCCACTGCTTGTTGAACAGCCACACAAATCGCAAAAAACCTTTAAAGGACTATGCACATGTGGCGGAATAGTTGCCGCGTGATTATGTGAAAAACAAAATAGTGCAAGCAAGCCAAAGAAAATTGATTTAATTTTAAAATTCTGAAAAACGTTTATCATTTAAAAATTCGTTATCGGTTAATGTTTTTAGGAAAGCAATAACACTTTCCTTTTCGTAAGTTGAAAGAGATATCCCAAATGAGCCATCATCTCGTTTTAAGGATATATCCACATTGCCATTATCTGTCATGCCAGCATCATAAAAATCTAAAACAGCTTCCAAAGTTTCAAACCTGCCATCATGCATGTATGGAAATGTAAACTCTATGTTTCTTAGGCTTGGCACTTTAAACTTATATAAATCTTCAGAGTTTTCTAAAATCTTAAATCGACCTGTATCATTTAGCCGCGGATTAATTGACAACCCGTTGTTCCTATAAGATTGATCTGAAAACAAATCGGTTGCATGACACGTTGCACATTTGTTTTGAAAGGTATTCAACCCATCCCATTCAATTTGAGAAAGTGACACATTCTCTTCCTGTCTCACATATTTATCATACTTAGAATTTGAAGACACCATCATCACCATAAACTGCGACAAAGCTTTTAACATGTTGGAAGCATTAATATCACCATCTTCAAAAGCAAGACCAAATTGTTTTTGATAATAACTATCTGCCTTTAATTTTTCAATGACATTACTTAAGGTTTCTCCCATTTCCAATTCACTAGTCAGTGGAATAATGGGTTGTAAATCTAAATGAGACGCAGCACCATCCCACATAAAATCTTTTTGAAAAGCCAGATTTTGAATGGGCTGTGCATTTCTTAATCCGATTCCTCCATTTACTCCATGGCTTAATGTATGTCCATGATGCGTAAACGCAAAGGCTTGTTCATGGCAAAAGGCACAAGGAATGGCATTGTTAGCCGACAATTTTCCATCGTAAAACAGTTTTTTGCCCAATTCAAATCCAGCTTCAGTTAACGGATTATTATCTAGGTTATAAGCAATATCCGGAAAATTTGAAGGCGCCTCAAAATGCAATGGCTTTGGCACATAAACTGCTGAGTCATCTTTTGAACATGACGAAAAAATAAACGGACTAAAAATAACTATGGTTAGTATTTTTTTCATTACTGAGTTTTTCCCATTACATTAAACTAGTTATTATGTACATGGTGTACCTCAAAAATGCTTTTTAGATTATCGGCTATAACTGGTGTTGTTTCAGAACTTGTATGCACTTGGCTGTAGCCATCTGCAAAATTCACTGATGTTTGTCCGTCAAAAACTTTAGAAATATCTGCTTCTATATGAATTTCAGGATGTGCCACTTCACGAACTCTTACTGTATTTGGAAGTGTAAATGTAACTTCCCTATAATTATCTAAAGACGTACCAACGCTTCCCATGTGTATAGCCAAAGCTTCGTCTGTTACCGTACCGTTGGAATATGTACCATCAAAGCGCATAAATCTGTAACCCGTTGCCCAAGACCATAGCATCCCAGCTGATTGAGCTTCTGCCAAAAAATCACCTTGACCATCGGCTCCCAATAAAAAACGTGTTTGGTCTATGCCTATACCAAACGTGATTTCAGTATAATCGGCTGCTGGAACGTTGTTTAATGTTATAAATATTTCGCCTGCATTGTTGCCGTTAGCTTCATCAACAATAAATACATTATCGGCTGTTGGATAGTTGAAAATATTCCCTTTGGAATCCTTAATCCTCACATTACTAATGATATATTTTAGTGTGGTTAGTTTATATGATTCACCATTTGATTTGTTATAGGTAGTTCCAAAAATAAAATCTTGGTCACCCACGCCATTATCAAATTTTAAATCTAAAGTTCCTATTTGTCCTGTTAAATCTTCTTCGTTATCAGAAGAACATGATATAATACATAGGCATAGCAATAAAGCCCATGCTAATTTTGTGATTTTCATTTGTTATAAAATTTAATATGTAAGTGCCATTATAGGCAAGCACTTTTTAAAGCCTTGTAAAAACTATCTATTAAATTTTATAAAATAGGAGGTTTGAAATTTGAAGATTCGTGTAAAAAAGAATAGGCATTACAATATTTAAATTCTTTATCATCAGAAGAAAAAACATTGAAACTATAAAACTTTACTTCTGGTTGCAGAGAAATATATACAGGAATAAAGGATTCGAATATAACACTTAAGAATTTATCACTGCTATTTTCATCAGTA
>NCDW01000008.1 GCA_002280395.1 Flavobacteriales bacterium 32-35-8 | reverse complement strand
AGTTTTAAAAAAGTTAAATACCGAAATTTATTTAAGGAAGCTGGTTACAAAAAAGCCGACATTGACAAAAAACTTTCAAAAGCCTATTATGATATTTTTGAAGGCCCAAAGCGCGTTTATTTTGAGGTTGGCGACTCCATGGCGTATGTATCCGATGTCAAAAATAAAGATGCCAGAACAGAAGGGATGTCTTATGGCATGATGATCGCCGTCCAATTAGATAAAAAAGAGGTTTTCGATAAGCTGTGGCGATTTTCTAAAACCTACTTACAGCATCAAACAGGACCACGAAAAGGGTATTTTGCTTGGAGTTTTAATCCAGTAACAATGAAACCCAATTCCCCTGGTTCAGCGTCTGATGGCGAATTATATTATATCACCAGTTTATTATTCGCTTCCAATAAATGGGGAAATAATACAGGTATTGATTATTATAAAGAAGCCAGATTCATTTTGGATTCCATGTGGGAAAAAGACGGAACAGGCAATATTTACAACCTTATCAATACCGAACATAAACAAATCACTTTTGTTCCGGAAGGTAATAACTACAACTGGACCGACCCATCCTATCACCTACCTGCCTTTTACGAAATCTGGGCTGTATATGCCAAAGATGGGCATGAAGAATTTTATAAAGCCTGCGCAGATACCTCTCGTGTATTTTTCAAGAGGGCTACACACCCCGTAACTGCTTTAAATTCCGATTATACCGAATTTAGTGGCAAGCCCCATCCCACCCGATGGATGCCTGAAGGATTTCGTTATGATTCTTGGCGCGTACCTATGAATATTGCCATGGATTATGTTTGGTTTGGCAAAGACAAAGCATGGCAAGAAGGCTATGCGAAACGCTTTCAAAATTTCTTAAGATCTAAAGGCATGGATACTTATGAAGACCAATTCAACTTAGACGGTTCCCGTCCAGAATTTATCCTTCAAGCTGGCGAAGTCCCTAAACTAAGACACTCAATTGGTTTGGTTTCTACAGCTGCAACAACAGCATTTATGAACAAAGAAAAAGGAAGCATGGATTTTGTCCACGCTATTTGGAACGCAAAACTGGAACCTTATGAAGATGGCTATTTCGATCCTTATTATGATGGATTATTATATCTTTTTAGCTTGATGCATTTGAGTGGTAATTATCAAATTATTACGCCCAATTAAATCAAATAATATATGAAGAAATTTATTTTAATATTAATAGTTTGTATAGCATTCTTTGAAAGCAATGCACAAGAAGGTGGCATATCTGCTTCAACAAATGTTGACGGACGGGAATATCCAAAAATTTTACCAGATAACAGGGTAATCTTTCAAGTCAACGCACCAGATGCTAAGAGTTTACAAATTGATTTAGGCAAAAAATATGATATGGTGAAAGACGACAAAGGGATTTGGACGGTAACAACCGATCCTATTGTGGAAGGTTTTCATTACTATTCTCTTATTGCCGATGGCGTTGCTACAACCGACCCCAATAGCAACACCTACTTTGGAATGAGTCGTTGGGCTAGTGGGATTGAAATTCCAGAAAAGAATGTGGATTTTTATCTTCCAAAAGATGTACCCCATGGTGATATAAGAATTAAATACTATTATTCAAACATCACCCAATCTTGGCGAAGAGCTTTTGTGTATACGCCCCCCGGCTATGACACCAATTCAAATAAAAAATATCCAGTACTTTATCTTTTACATGGCGGCGGCGAAGATGAAACAGGATGGACACAACAAGGCAACGTTAATTTTATTTTAGATAATTTAATTGCTGAAGGTAAAGCAGATCCTATGTTGATTGTGATGGATAAAGGTGCTGCAACCGATCCAAATGCACAACCGGTAGAAGGCCAGAGACCGGGCGGTGGTTTTAATTTTGAAACCTTAGAAAAGGTATTCATGAATGAAATCATTCCCATGGTAGAAAAAGATTTCAGGGTCATTGCCGATAGAGACCATAGGGCCATGGCAGGCCTCTCCTTAGGTGGTTTCCAAACCTTTCACACCACCATGAATAACTTAGATAAATTTGCTTATATAGGTGGTTTCAGTGGCTCTGCCTTAATGAGAGCTCCGGGAAGCACTATCGAAAATTTATACAATGGCGTGTATGCAAATGCAAAAGCTTTCAACGAAAAAGCCAAATTGGTTTACATCAGCATAGGAACAGATGAACCCGCAGGTATGTATCAAAACGTAAACAATGTTCATAAAGAATTTGAGAAAGCCGGCATCAAACATATTTATTATGAATCTCCCGGAACTGCTCACGAATGGCTAACTTGGCGCCGATCATTGCATCAATTTGCACAATTACTTTTTAAATAACAATAAAAAAACAGATACCCGTTAAATGAAAAAAACAGCATTACTTATAGTATCCTTTTTTGTGTTCATAAATTCATATGCGCAAGAAAACACATTTCCCGAAGGCACAAAACCAGCTTCAAGCAACATAGCTGGCGCACAATACCCTAGAATTGACAATGAAAGAAAAGCCTATTTCAGGATTGAAGCTCCAGCTGCAGACAGTATTTCTGTGAGTTTAGGAAATGTAGCTTTAACTAAAGATGCAAAAGGTGTTTGGACTGGCGTTACAAAACCTCTTGACCCAGGATTTCATTACTACACATTAAAAATAAATGGTGTTAATGTGAACGACCCTTTTAGTGAAACGTTTTATGGTATGAGTCGTATGGCAAGCGGTATTGAAGTCCCAGAAGATGGTGTTGATTTTTACAACATTAAAAATGTGCCTCATGGTAAAATAGAATCCCACTGGTATGTGGCAAATTCTACTGGAGAAACACGTCTTGCTTATGTTTATACACCACCTGGATATGATAAAAATTCTACTGAACGTTACCCTGTTTTGTATTTACAACATGGTATGGGCGAAGACCGTCGTGCTTGGGCAAACCAAGGTCTTACCAATTTTATTTTAGACAATCTTATTGCTGAAGGCAAAGCCAAACCCATGATTGTTGTTATGGAAGATGGTGGCATCGCTCAAGCTTTTAACAGTCCGAAAAGGCCTCAGGACAAAAATTTCTGGGATGGTTTTGAAGATATCATGATTAAAGATCTTATCCCGAATATTGATGCCAATTACCGCACAAAAAGCGATAGATTGAATCGTGCTATTGCTGGTTTATCTTTAGGAGGTACTCAAACCTATCAAATTTCGCAAGCTAACCTTGATAAATTCTCTTCCATAGGTATTTTTAGTGCACCATTTGGTTTTCCGGGTGTTGAAACGGGCTATAATGGATTATTAACAAAACCAGCTGAATTTGCAAAACAAGTGAATGTATTCTATGTTAGTATGGGATCCAAAGAAGGCGCTAGAGCTGGTAGAGATACGCACGAAGCACTAGAAAAAGCAGGTATAAAACATGTTTATTATGAAGCTCCGGGTACGGCTCATGAATTCCAAACATGGAGAAAAAGTCTATATGGTTTTGCTCAGCTTCTTTTTCAAAATTAATTAAACACAACTTCTAAACTAAAAACATAATAAAATGAATTACAAATCTTTAGCAATTATTTTTTCTACTGTATTAACAAGTAGTATATGCTTTGCGCAAACCACAGTCGTAGAAGATTTCAAAACATCTGCAACTACCCAACAAGGGAAACAATTTCCTCAAGTAAATTCTGAAGGACGCGTTCGTGTACAAATTTCAGCTCCTGAAGCTAAAAAAGTGCAATTGGACATTGGTGCCGTTAAATATGATTTGGTAAAAGACGATAAAGGCGTTTGGACTGGTGAATCTGCACCACAAGACGAAGGTTTTCATTATTACCAATTAAATATTGATGGTGCTTCCGTGCCAGATCCAGGGAGTTTATACTTTTATGGTGCTAGCCGTTGGGGCAGTGGCATTGAAGTTCCTGCAAAAGACCAAGATTTCTATGCTTTAAAAAATGTGCCACACGGTGAAGTACGTGAGGTTACTTATTTTTCTAAAACCTCTAACAGTATGCGTCGTTGTTTTGTATATACTCCTCCCGGATATAATACTAATGATAAAAAATATCCTGTTTTATACTTACAACATGGTGGCGGTGAAAACGAAACAGGTTGGTCAAGCCAAGGTCATGCGGACCTAATTATGGACAACCTAATTGCTGAAGGTAAAGCCAATCCTTTTATTATTGTGATGGACAACGGCACTTGGGCACGTCCTGCTCAAGCTCCAGGTCAAGGACAAGCTCCTCAAGGTGGCCGACCAGGTCTTCCTGAAGGCTGGGCTGATGGTTTTAAAAACACATTGCTCAATGATATTATCCCAATGATTGATGCAAACTATCGTACGCTGGCTAATCAACAAAATAGAGCTATGGCAGGATTATCTATGGGCGGTATGCAAACACGAATCATAACCTTAGCCAATCCAGAAGTGTTTTCTCATGTAGGTATGTTTAGCGGAGGTAGTATCAGCACAGACGATATTAGTAAATCACCCAATTTTAAAGATAAAGTGAAGCTATTATTCATAAGCTATGGCAGTCGAGAAATAGAAAACCCTAGAGAAGGTAGCGCCAACCCTAAAACTAATACAGAAGACCTAAAAAAGGCAGGTATGAATACCCATTTTTATGTATCTCCACAAACCGCCCACGAATGGCAAACTTGGAGACGCAGCCTTAAAGAATTCGCACAATTAATATTCAAATAAAAACAATTAAAACAAACATTATGAAACATTTAGTATTACTACTTGCTTTATCTGGCTCCTTATGCTTTGTACAGGCACAAGATGCAGCCGTTAAAGAAGATTTTAAACCATCGACGAAAAACCAACCCGGACAAGAGTATCCAATGGTTAATTCGCAAGGTTATGCTCGCTTCAAGGTTATAGCTCCTGCTGCCGATAGCGTTAGAGTGAGCCTTGGATTAGGTGGACAAGGCGGCACCAAATTACAAAAAGCGGCAGATGGCTCATGGATGGGAACTACTGCTGGGCCTATGGATGAAGGTTTTCACTATTACAACCTTAATATTGATGGAGGTAAATTTAACGATCCAGGCGCTTTAAACTATTATGGTTCTATCCGTTGGGAAAGTGGTATTGAAATACCTGCGCACGATCAAGATTTTTATGCTTTAAAAGATGTGCCTCATGGTCACGTTCATCAAATTCTTTTCCCTTCTCCTAGCACTAAAACTTCAAGACGCGCCTTTGTTTACACACCTCCAGGGTATGAAACCAATACGCAACGTTATCCTGTACTTTACCTTCAACATGGTTGGGGTGAAGACGAAACTGCTTGGAGCAACCAAGGCCATGCTAACTTAATCATGGATAATCTAATAGCGGAAGGAAAAACAAAACCTTTCATCATTGTGATGACTTACGGAATGACCAATGAAGTAAGAATGGGTGGTATGAGAGATTTCAAAATTGAGCCTTTCCAAACGGTTTTAATTAATGAGTTGATTCCTTACGTCGATTCAAAATTCAGAACTATTGCAAACCAACCTAACCGTGCTATGGGCGGACTTTCCATGGGTGCTATGGAAACAAAAACGATTACTTTAGGTAATCCTGATGTGTTCTCTCATTACGCACTTTTAAGTGGAGGCACTTACTCTGTTGATGATGTTAAAGCTAATAAAGATAAAATTAAATTGATATTCATTAGCACAGGAAGCAAAGAGCGCCCTGATCCTGTTAGAGCTGCTGTTGTTGCACTTAAAGAGGCAGGTTTCAATGCGCATTCTTATGTTTCTGAAGGTACAGCCCATGAATTCCAAACATGGAGAAGAAGCTTACGTGAATTAGCTCCTCTTCTTTTTAAATAATAACTAGTTAACTACACCAATTATAAAACCCATTGTACACATGTTGTGCAATGGGTTTATCATAGGTAGAAAATACATGTAAAAATGAAAAAAATAATTTTATCAGTCATTAGTTTAGTTATTATAAACACGTCGTTAATGGCTCAAAACATTGAAAAAGAAGCCCCTAAAGGCTTCGATGTCGTAAACCCTAGTATTGCCAAAGGACAATTAAAGTATATTAATTACAAATCTAAAACGGTTGGCACAACACGTAAAGCTTTGGTTTATACACCTCCAGGATATACGAAATCCAAAAAATATCCTGTTTTATATCTGCTACATGGCATTGGTGGTGATGAAAATGAATGGTTAAATGGTGGTACGCCACAAGTTATTCTAGATAATTTATATGCTCAAGGCAAAATAGAGCCTATGATAGTGGTGATGCCAAACGGTAGAGCTATGAAAGACGATAGCAATAAAGGCAATATCATGGCTCCTGATAAAGTGCAAGCATTTGCCACTTTTGAAAGAGATTTATTAGACGATTTAATTCCGTATATAGAAAAAAATTATCCAGCACTTACCGATAGAGAGAATCGTGCCATTGCAGGTTTGTCTATGGGTGGCGGACAATCGTTAAATTTTGGTTTGGGCAATTTAGATACCTTTGCTTATGTGGGCGGATTTTCTTCGGCACCAAACACGAAACAACCTAAAGAATTGCTGCCAAATCCAGAAGAAGCCATAAAAAAACTAAAAGTATTATGGATTTCCTGTGGCGATAAAGATGGACTGATTACCAATAGTAAACGTACCCACGATTATTTGTTCCAAAACAATGTGCCTCATATTTATTATGTAGAACCCGGTGTACACGACTTTAAAGTTTGGAAAAATGGGCTTTATATGTTCTCACAATTTCTTTTTAAACCTGTTGATCCTTCTACATTTACAAAATATACGGTTTTAGGAACTAAACCAGAAACCAATATGCGTAATGCTGAATACCCACAAGTGTTGCCTGATAACCGCGTTGTTTTTAAATTAAAAGCTGGCGATGCCCAAAAAGTACAGATAGATTTAGGCAAAAAATATGACTTGGTTAAAGATGCTGAAGGTTTTTGGAATGTTACAACCGATGTAGTGAATCCAGGATTCAATTATTACTCATTAATCATTGATGGTGTTTCTGTTGCTGACCCTGCTAGTGAAACATTTTATGGTATGAGCCGTATGGCAAGTGGTATTGAAATTCCACATAAAGATGGTGATATTTATGCGCTTAAAGATGTGCCTCATGGTGATATTCGTATTAAAAAATATTTTTCAAGGGGCACAAATTCTTGGCGAGAAATGTACATCTATACACCACCGGGATATGATACCTCAACTGAAAAATATCCTGTTTTATATTTATTACATGGCGGTGGCGAAGACCAACGTGGTTGGGCTACTCAAGGAAAAACCAATCTTATTTTAGATAATTTAATTGCTGAAGGTAAATCTGTTCCAATGGTCATTGCCATGATTGATGGCAATGTTGGCGGAGGCGGCATGTCCGGGTTTGGCGATAGCGCATTGAAGGCTTTTGAAAACGAACTAAAAAGAGGTGCTATTCCATTTATTGAAAGCAATTACCGTGTAAAAACTGATACAAAAAACAGAGCTTTGGCCGGACTTTCCATGGGTGGTTTACAAACATTGTATGCCGGCATCCAAAATACCGATATGTTTAGTTATTTGGGTGTTTTTAGTTCAGGTTGGTGGGCTAATAATACGGAATTGTCTGCTCCGCAATATGAATTTATGAAAACCAATGCCTCAACAATCAATACCAATTTAAAGGAATTTTATATTTCCATGGGAGGCAAAGAAGATATCGCCTATGAAAATTGTAAAATTATGATGAAAAAGTTTGATGAGATGGGTATTCATTACAAATACAGCGAATACCCCGGCGGTCATAACTGGCCGGTTTGGCGACATGATATATTTATGTTTAGTCAACTTTTGTTTAAGTAGATTTTAGACTATAGACTTAAGATATCAGATTATAGACAATAGAAAATAGACTATAGATTTAATCATAAAAAATGCCTTGACAGTGTCATGGCATTTTTTATATAGGATTAACAGAACATTTTAAAAAGATTAAATATTCTGTTCCATATATTCAGATGGCGCCTTACCATATTCTTCTTTAAATGAGGTTGCAAAATAAGAAGCTGAGTTAAAACCTGTTAGTGTAGCTATCTCTGCAAGTGGATACTTTTGAGTATCCATTAGTTTTAATGCTTGCTTAATTCTAACCATTCTAATAAAATTAACAACTGATTTTCCTGTAAGCGCTTTAATTTTTCTATAGACCTGCATGCGGTTCATATTGAAAAGATCGGCTATGGAATTAACTCCCAATTGCGGACTTTGTATGTTCTCAATAATATAATCGATGGCTTTTTGCAGAAATTCCTGATCGATTTCATTTTGAGCAACCTTGTTTGGCAACAAGTAAACATCTTTGCTAAACTGTGAATATAACTTTTGACGCGATTCGATAATTTGGTTTACCTGCGCCATTAAAAAACGGATGCTAAAGGGTTTGGTTATATAAACATCTGCTCCCGTTTCAATGCCTGTAATTTGGTCCTCAACGGTTGTTTTCGCCGTAAGCAATACAAATGGAATATGACTGGTTTGTAAGTTTGTTTTTATGTCTTTACACAACTCAATGCCATTTTTAATGGGCATTAAAATATCACTAATAATTAAATCTGGGCTCAGTTCTAAAGCCATTTCCAAACCTTGTTGTCCGTTAACGGCTTCAATAACCTGAAACTGATTCTTTAATTCCAATACTAAATATTTTCTTAACTCATCATTATCCTCTACAATAAGAACTTGTGGCTTTTCATTATTTTCTTCTTCATCAAAATCATAAGCAAACGTTTTTATACTGTTGATAGGTTCTGGCTCTGGCGCTGCTGTATCTGTACATTCTGGAATCTCGCAAATGCTATCTTCTAAATATGCTTCCTTATCAATAGGAATCAATATAACAAAAAGCGTTTCATGGTTGGGCTTGCTTTCAACTTTTATGGTTCCGTGGTGCAACTCTACAAGTCCTTTGGTTAATGAAAGACCGATGCCTGTTCCAGAATTAGAAATTTCGGGAGACGATTTTGCTTGATAAAATTTATCAAAAATATAAGGCAATTCATTTTCAGGTATGCCTATACCATTATCTACAATGCTAAGTTCTAAAAAACGAGATTTTTCTTGCTTCCCTTCAACCAAGATTTCTTTACAATTAATGATTATTTTAATTTCACCATTATTGGAAGTAAACTTAAAGGCATTTGAAAGAATATTTACTAATATTTTATCTAATTTATCATGATCGAACCAGCCGTTAAGAGAACTGACCAGACTGTGTATCCCGAAATAAATATTTCTTTTTTTAGAAACATCATGAAATGAATTGGCAATATCAGTAATGAATTTAACCAGTTCACCATACTGTATTTGAAGCTTCAATCTGGTATTCTCGAGCTTGTTAAAATCCATCAATTCGTTTACCAAACGCATCATCTTTTTAGAACTAGCCTGAATGGAGTCTATTCTTTCCTTTGCGCCTATGGGTAACTCTTCCATGGCACTTAAACTTTCCAATGGCATGGAAATAAGGCTTAATGGTGTTCTAAATTCATGGGAAATATTCGTAAAAAATTGGGTCTTAGATTCGCTTAACTCTTGTTCCCGTTCCCGAGCCTTGCGTTCCATAACCAATTGATTATTTATGCGAGCGCGTTCTACACGTATCTTAAAAATAAAAAAGACAACCGCACTAATTAAAAGAATGTATAAAAGGATGGCCCACCATGTTTTCCACCATATTTGTTTTATTGTTATACGCAAGGGTTCTGAAATACTAGTCCAACTCCCGTCTGAATTTGATGCTTTAACCAAAAAAACATAATCCCCCGGATCTATATTGGTATAAGTAGCACTAACCCTAGAACCTACACAATTCCATTCGGTATCAAACCCTTCCAGCATATAGCAGTATCTATATTGGGATGTTTGTCCATATTTAATTCCAACAAAATCTATTGCAAAAGATCTTTGATCATATTTAAGTTTAATATGTGATGCCAGGCTAATATGTTTATCTAAAGGCGAATTAGGCGCGCCTATTTCAACAGATTTATTGTTAATTCTTAAATCTGTTAAGTATACAACTGGTTTTGTTGTTTGTCTTTGAATACTATCAGGATAAAATGCATTAAATCCATTATTACTACCAAAAAACAATTTCCCATTGCTGCTTACAATAGAACTATTATAAAAATTATTTGACGCTAAACCATCTGATTTATCATAATTCGCAAAAGTATTTGTATGTGTATCTAATTTGGACAATCCCATGTTGCCACTAATCCAAATGTTGCCAAATTTATCCATTAATATAGATCTAACGGTGTTGCTTGACAATCCGTCTCCCTTTTGAAAGGATTTAAACTCAGTAGTTTTTCGCTTCTTTACATTTAAACCATTATCAACTGTTCCAACCCACAAATTCTCTTTTGCATCTTCATAAATACTTTGAATGGTATTGCTATTGATACCTCTGGGATTAATGTCTAGTCGATATAAGTCGTAATCAAACGATTTATCATCATTCCTGTTAAGGCTATATAATCCATATAAAGTAGCCACCCATATAGCACCATTGGAATCCTCTAAAATAGAACTAATATAAGCTCTTTTGGTGATGTGAATTTCTTTATTTTCTTCTGAAAGTACTAAAAAACGTTCATTTTTTTCATCAAAATAAAAAAGACCACTACCATTTGTTCCCGCCCAAATAAGACCCTTTTTGTCTTTATATAAATAGGATATTTTATTATCTCCAAAACCACCAGATTTAAGCGTGTAGTTTTTTATGTTTTTGGTACTTAAATTTATTTTATATGCGCCATCACTACCTGTACCCACCCATAAATTGCCATACTTATCAAAAGCCAAAGATGTAAAAATCTTAGTAGGAAGCTTGCTGCTTACCTCATCATAGCGCTTTAGTTGATTTGTTTTATAGTCTAATTTAATGAGTCCAATGCCATCACAAGCAATCCATATATTTTTATCAGAATCTTCTACAAAAGCCCTAACATCCTTTCCTTCTAAGTCACTTTTCTTAAAGTCACCCCATTCATAAGCATCAAATTTTACGGCATTATTATCAATTAAATAAGCACCTTTATTGAAAGTTCCAACCCAAGTTAGCCCTTCGTTATCAACATAAACAGATTGAATTGAGTTTGTAGGCAAACTTTTGTTTTTGTTATCCTCTACACCAAAATAAGTCACCTTATTATTTTTGGTGTTGTAATAATTTAATCCCGAATTTTCTCCACCTATCCAAAGATTCCCAACTTGGTCGCTACTCATGCTTGTAATGCCATTCCAGTTTGTTCCGTAAAGCGTACTGCCGGATACCTTTTTTTCAAATGAATAAAACTTATCCTTTATTATCAATTTGTTGATGTCACCATCAAATGTTGAAAACCAAATATTTCCTTTACTATCTTGGGTTAGTTGTGCAATTTGTTTCATTGGCAATTCATCTCCAATAAATTTCAAAGATGCCAAAGATTTATTAGCCGTATTAAATATTTGAAGCCCTCCTTTGGTACCACATAACATATAATTGTTTACGTATAACAAACTAGTGATGTAATCTTTAGCTAGTGGGCTGCTGTGCACATCAAATCCGCTTACATAATAGAAATTTAAGTTAGTTGAATCATAAATATTAATCCCACCACCATAAGTTCCTATCCAAAGTTGGTTTTTATCATCAAAAGACAAGGTTGTGATATAGGCATTGTTTAAATGATTTTTGTTACCAGCAATAAAATTTACGTTTATAAAATTATCTTGTTCCCTATCGTATTTAGATAAGCCCCTGGCTGTACCAATCCATAATTGCTGATTGGAATCTTCAACAATGACGTTTATGTTATTATTTACAAGACTTGATCTATCTTTGGGATTATGTTCATAACGGAATACTTTAAAACCATCATAACGCATTAAACCATCGGCGGTACCAATCCACACGTAGCCTTTGCTATCTTTTAGAAAGCATCTCACAAAAGAATTTGATAAAGCTCTTTCTGCAACGGGGATAAACGTGGTGTGTTGCGATTGTGATGTCGCGTGAGGCGTATATAAAATAAGAGCCAGCACTGCCCATATTAATATTAAATGTGGTTTCTTTAATTTAAAAATCATATAACTGTTGTAAGCCTAACTAAAATTAAATGCATACTATCCTATTTCTTAATAGGAAGCATCATGTTGATTTTAAGGTTGCAATATAGTAAAATATAAGTATTTTACTTCTTTTAAATAATTACGAATACCTACTCCTTCAATATTCTTTCTAAATTATAGGAATAAAAAACACCTTCCTTGTGAAGGCATATTTATTATACATATAGTATTCAAAAGACGAACCTAAATTATCCTTCTTGGTAGTGTGCTTTTATTTTATCTAAGTTGGTTCTTTAATATAAAACACAGCATATTTAGAACGACCAGATTCATATTCAATTTGAAGTGTTTTCTTTATTATAAAACCTAATTTGTCTCTTCTATAAACAGAATACAGCATAAAAATAGATACTATTTTTTACATAAAATTTAGATGCGCTTTCTATATATTAAATATTTAAACTTCATCAAATTATAAATTCAATTTCATAAATTGCGATAGACACATAGTATTTATCCAGACTTTAAATTGAACTGTTTTGAAAAAAAGTACATTATTTAAAATTACAGCTGTTTTACTACCATTTATTTTTATTTTATCTATAGAACTCATACTAAGAATGGTTGGTTACGGGCAAGATTATCAGCTTTTCCATAAAGTTAATACAGACAAGAAACCTGATTACCTTGAAATGAATGTTAATATAGCTGGTAAGTATTTTAAAAATAATGGCCTTAATTCGGATAATCAATCCGATCTGTTTCTTAAAACGAAAACGGACAGTACCTTCAGGGTCTTTGTTCAAGGCGCTTCAACGGTGGTTGGTTTTCCCTTCTATAGAGGAGGCTCTTTCCCCCGAATGTTAAAACATCGCCTGTCCTTAACATTTCCAGACAAAAATATTGAAGTAGTTAATACTGGTATTACAGCCGTGAACTCTTACACCCTTTGGGATTTGACAGATGACATTATAGACCAAAAGCCAGACCTTATCATTATTTATGCGGGACATAATGAATATTATGGCGCTTTAGGTGTTGGCTCATCAATTTCTTATGGAAATCATCCTGCGTTTATTAGATCTTACCTTAGCCTTAAAAAGTTTCGCTTTTTTCAATTGTTAGAAAACGGTTATTATAAACTTATTAGCTCTGATGAGATAAAACCAAGCACAAGAGAGACCACATTGATGGAAGTTATGACAAGAGAACAACGCATTCCTTACGACTCTCAAGTTTACCATGCTGGCTTAAAACAATATGAAAGCAACTTGGATAAAATTTTAAAAAAGTACAAAAAACATGGTATCCCAGTTATATTATCTACACTTGTTAGCAACGAAAAGGATATCAAACCGTTTATAAGTGATAGCATTCCTAACAAAGAACAGTTTATGAATGCTTTGAAAGACGGTAAACCTGAGATAAGCAAGGTTGCACAGCAAAATGCTATGGCAGCATATACACTAGGGCACTATTATTTAGATAAAAATCAAGATAGTGCTAAAAAGTATTTGCATTTAGCCAAAGAACTTGATTTTCTTAGATTCCGTGCCCCTGAAAAAATTAATGATATCATTGTAAGCTTAGCTAAAAAATACAATTCCCATTTAGTAGATATGAAAAATGTATTTTTAGAACATTCGCCCCAGAAGGTTATTGGTGATGAGCTTATGACGGAACATGTACATCCCAATGTTAAGGGGCAATTTTTAATGGCCAATGCGTTTTACAATAAGATTAAGGCATTGGATTTACTAAATGATTGGGATAATTACATAGATTTTGATGAAGCTTTTAGGGATATTCCCATTACAAAAATCGACTCAATTAAAGGAAAAATGGTTATAGAAGATTTAAAAAAATCTTGGCCTTACGATTTGAATATGTCGGGTATGCGCCCCATAGCAACATATATTGTAAATCCAACATATGAAGAAACCAAAGCCCTTAACATTTATAGAAAGATCGAGCCATGGGATCAAGTGATGTCGGAATCATACAGAAGATATGAAAGTGATAAAGATTATAATAAAGCGCTTCGCATTGCAGAATCCTTAATTTTTGAATATCCCGAACAGGGCGAAGTTTACCGTATGGCTGGTAATATGTGCGTAAATATGAATGATCTTGAAAAAGCGGCTTATTACTTTTTGAAATGCAATACACTTGAAAAAAGCAGTTTATCTGCACGGCAATTAGCTTCGGTGTATTTAAAACTGAACAAAAAGGCGTTAGCTAGAAAAACACTTCAAGAGGCAAGAAATAGAGGTTTTAATGATGAAGCACTCAACAACATGATAGAAGAAGCCAACTAAAGCCCAAAAGATTACCAAGGCCTCTCAATATCTTTTCTTGTAAACAAATGGTTACGTTGATGAAAATAGGAGTTGCTTTTATTCTTTTTAAGCAGTTGGTTGCTGCCCATGAAGCGTTGAAAAAACGATAAGGGAATCAAAACCACATAAAAAATTATGAACATGATCATTTGGTTCATGGCTAAACCCAAATAATGGGAGAAAGAAAACCAAGCTTCACCAATAATAAGCGTTACTTTTTTTGAGATAAAAGAAATGCCCAATAAACCTAAAGCACTATAAATAGCCCAAGTTACATCAAACTTTAAATGCACAATGAGTGATACTAAAGCTAAAATGATAATGGTTTCCAACCCCTTTTCCCTGTTCATTAAAATAAGGTGTATATAAATGGTGCTAATGCAGAACCACTGGTTAAAAAGATCAATATCCCGAAAATAACAAATATTATAATTAAGGGTACAAGCCACCACTTTTTCCGTTCCTTCAAAAAGAGGAAAAATTCTTTAATAAACTCCATTACTTCACAATTAAATAATTTTCCAAAACCAAAACATCCATTCCAGATTTCATAAAACAAAGATACGCATCCTCTGGCGAATTGACTATGGGTTCATCTTTTACATTGAAACTCGTATTTATCATGACTCCAACACCCGATATTTTTTTATAAGATTGAATTAAATGCCACAAGCGTGGATTTAAATCTTTTTTAACCACCTGGACCCTTGCCGAAAAGTCAATGTGTGTTATGGCGGGCAAATCGGACTTAGCAAACTTGCGCTTGTCATCTAAACTAAACTGATGAAAATCTTCAGGCAAACTTCTTCTTAGAAATGATTTTAGCTTACTTGTAAATAACATATAATACGATTGTTTTCCAGCCTCAAAATAGTCATCATAATCCTCTTCGCAAACCACAGGAGCAAATGGCCTAAAGCCTTCCCTGAATTTTATTTTCATATTCAAATTATATTGCATCTCAGGATCTGTCGCATCTGCCAAAATACTTCTATTTCCTAATGCCCTAGGGCCAAACTCAGTTCTACCGTTAAACCAACCCACGACTTTCTTCTCAGCTATGTATGTTGCAACGGTTTTCGTTAATTCTTCCTTATTTTCAAAATACTGATATTCACATTTATGCTTTCGCAAAAGTCTTTCAATATCCAAATTTGAATATGTTGGTCCCAAATACACATCAAAAGGTTTCTTTAAACCATTAAATTGAAGTTCCTGTGTAATATAAGATACTGCCAATGCAGCTCCCAAAGCTCCTCCAGCATCTCCAGCCGCGGGCTGCACATAAATATCTTCAAAAATTTGTTGATTGAATAGGACCGAATTGGCAACACAGTTTAATGCGACGCCACCAGACAAGCACAAAAAACGTTCGCCTGTTTCTTGTTTTACAAATTGAATTAATTTAATGAGCATTTCTTCCAACACTTTTTGGGCTGCAAGCGCCAAATCGGCATGGATTTGTTCCAGCTTTTCTTCAGGCAACCGCTGCTTTATTCCAAAGAGTTTTTCCCATTTATCTGGATTTACCATACGCAAACCAACAGGATACTCAAAAAGATCTTTATTTAACTTTATGGAACCATCGGGCTTAATATCTACAAGTTCTTCCTTAATAATATGCATAAAGTGCTTGACACGCTCGGAAGTTATATCGCCATAGGGAGCCAGTCCCATCATTTTATATTCCCCGGAATTGACTTCAAAACCTAAAAAATAAGTAAATGAAGAATAAAATAGTCCTAAGGAATCTGGGAAATGAAGTTCACCCAATACTTGAATACCGGTCTCTCCACAAGCAATACCATAAGATGTTGTCGTCCATTCCCCTACACCATCAACCGTTAAAAAAGCACATTTGCTAAATGGTGAAGTGTAAAAAGCACTAGCAGCATGTGACAAATGGTGTTCTGGGAAATTTACAGGTATGCTATTGATTTTAGATACACTTAATTCTTTAATCCTTTTCTTTATAAACTGCTTAATAAAAAGTTTTTCCTTTAGCCATAAAGGCATGGCCATAGCAAACGATTTGAAACCTTTGGGAGCAAACGCATAATAGGTTTCCAGCAACCTTTCAAACTTTAAAAAAGGTTTGTCATAAAAAGCAATTAAATCAATATCCTCAATAGTTAATCCAGACTCATTAAGGCAGTATTTAATAGCTTCCTCTGGGAAAGATGCGTCGTTCTTAATTCTTGAAAATCGTTCTTCTTGAGCTGCAAAGAGCACTTTTCCATCCTCTATAATAGCAGCAGCAGAGTCGTGATAATATGCGGAAATACCGAGAATTTTCATTGAAGTGAATGATGTGTAAATTATTTATTAAACTTTTTAAAACAGGGCTTTCCTCATACATTAAATACTATTTAAATACTAATATCCTACTCACTCTTTTCGAATCCATACAAGTTTTCTCCATAGCCAATCCAAGTAAATATCCCATTTTCTTTATACC
This sequence comes from Flavobacteriales bacterium 32-35-8, assembly GCA_002280395.1. GTDB lineage: Bacteria > Bacteroidota > Bacteroidia > Flavobacteriales > Flavobacteriaceae > Confluentibacter. The sequence continues at coordinate 3,282 of NCDW01000008.1, read as the reverse complement.
AATATGGGTTCGGGTGAAGCTAGATCCCCTGAACCCAATGGTGATTTTGATTACTGATTTATTTTAAAAATCACTGGTGAACTTTTGTTATTTACAATGAATATATATGGACTATCCCCCACATTTACCAACTGCATTTTCTTAGCATTTAAATCATTATAAAAACTTATATCTTTATAGGGTTTTAAACCTCCTTTTGAGTCTCCCAACAAAATATAACCTATATTGGAATCGTATTTAACGGTTTCTACTTCGGCTTCGTGAATAGCTCCTGAACCAATGACATCCATATGTCCGTCATGGTTAACGTCCGCAAACACAAAAGACATGGTGGGTCCAAACTGTGCAACGCTTGGCAGATGCCCCAACTCAAATTTGCCTTTGCCTTTATTCTCAAGGTACACCGATTCAAATTCATATACTTGTTTATGGTATGAGTTAGCCAACACATCACTTCCATAAATGTCTGCTAAACTAGAATTCGCAAATTCTTTATAGGTCTTTATCTTTTCGCTCACAAAGGGATTTTGGCTCGTTGAACATTCCTTGCCACGTACTGGCACTAGATTGCCACCGTATAGCTTGCTCAAAATCATGTCGTAATTCCCATCGTCATCAAAATTATTCGCATAGATGTGTAGCGGCTTTTCTTTAGAAGGGTGGAACTTGTTATTCCCTCCCAGATTACCAACAAAATAATCCATATCACCATCATTATCAAAATCAATTTCAGAAATGGTATTCCACCAACCTTCTGTTCCCACAAAAGACTGGATGTTGGTTTTTTGCAATTTACCGTTATTATTAGTAAAAATGGTTATGGGCATCCATTCCCCTACAATTATTAGGTCTTTATTGCCATCACTATTGTAGTCGGATAAAATCATATCGTTTACCATCCCTAGTTCTGAAAAATCTGGAGCTACTTTATTAGTTACATCTACAAATCTTCCACTATTGTTTTCAAGGATATAAGATTTTGATGCTAATGGATATTTACCGGGTACTACGCGCCCACCTACCACCAAATCTAAATCACCATCTTTATCATAATCAAAAGATAAAACAGCCTTGCTACTACTTAACATCTTAGGCAATTTATTTGACTTAGTAAAATGGCCCTTACCATCATTGATGTAAAGTCTATCTTGTAGCAATGGGTCGTTTTCTTTCAATTCATAACCTCCACTGGCCACATAAAGGTCTAGGTCGCCATCACCATCAGCATCAAAAAAATGGGCACCGTTATCTTCATGTACTTTATCATTTTCAAATACTGATTGAATCAGTTTGTTAAATTTACCTGTTGTATTCTGAATGTAAAGTTCACCAGATTGACCAAGTGCACCGCCCAAAAACACATCCTCAAGACCATCTTGATTGACATCTGCCACAGCAAATGCAGGCCCTTGTTGTGATTGCTTTTGTGGCAATAAAACTTGACGCGAAAAATCATCAAAAGTATTTTCTATATGTTTAAAATCAATACCTAAAGTATTTGGATCTATTCTTGTGAAATTTCTGGGAAGTTCATGAATAGATTCTACCCCAGATTCCGATTTATTTTTATTGAATATTACCGTTTGATTTGCCTTCACATTCTCTAATACAGAAACCTTACCATCGCCCCAAACGACTTCAATGCGCTTTATATTTTCTTCTTTTCCAACACCAAAATTCAATATGGGTGACACAGAGGACTGATAGCCTCTAGATAGAAACATGTCTTGATATTGCTGGGAATGATTTGTATATAATTTGACTTTTGCACCTATGGCATTGATGTTTTTACTATCCCCAATCAATTTTATATTGACATAATTATTTATGGAATTATTTTGATAAATACTGGCATCGTCTTCAAGATTATTTATAACCAAATCCAAATCACCATCATTATCTAAATCGGCATACGATACGCCATTGGAATTTACAGCCTTTTCAAAACCCCATTCTGATATGACCTTGGTAAACGATAAATCACCATTGTTCTTAAATGCATAATTTTGGAGTTTATCGGAGGGTATGACATTCAAAAGCTGGTCTATTCCCATCTGATTAATGGAATCGTGTTCTGTATCAAGAAAATGACCAAAATCCTGATTAGCAATCTCTCTTTTTATACCGTTTGTTACAAAAACATCTTTAAAACCATCGTTGTCAAAATCGGCAATAAGCGGTGCCCAACTCCAATCTGTTTTTGATATACCCGCAAACTGTGCTATATCACTAAAAGTTCCATTACCATTATTAAGACTGAGAATATTAGACATATAGGCGTAATTAAATCCTGAATTCACCATATTCCAAAACCCGCTCGTGCTCATACTGGGCATATTTTGTTTACCTCTTTGGTGATCTTCAGCAGACATATCCAAAACCAAAAGATCGGGCAAAAGATCGTTGTTAATATCGGCATAGTCAGAACCCATACTACTAAAAGATGTATGTTTAAATCTTGTATTTATTTGATTTGAAAACGTACCATTTTTATTATTGATATAAAGCATATCGGGGGTAATAAAATCGTTGGCAACATACACATCCAACCAGCCATCGCCATTGAAATCCCCTATGGAAGCACTTAAGCTAAATTCTTTATTTACCATACCACTTGTTGGTGTAATATCCGTAAATTTTACTCCGTCATTTCTATACAAATGACTGGATGTTTGAGGCATCAAATTATTATCTGACTTTATATTTTGAAGATTATCCGAATTTAAGAAATCATTTCTGTGGTTAATGAGAAACATATCTAAATCTCCATCCTTATCATAATCAAAAAAATAGGATTGCACGGAAAGACCATCATCATCCAAACCCCACTTTTGTGCCTCTTCCTTAAATGTTCCGTTTTTTTGGTTTATGAACAATTTATTCCTCCTCAAATTATCATTATCCAATGAAGCGGATTTACATACATAAATGTCCATCCATCCATCGTTGTTGATGTCTATCATATTAACACCCGTTGTCCAGCCTTCTGAATCAGTAACACCAGCTTTTTGGGTAATGTCCTCAAACTTAAAATCTCCTTTATTTATATATAATTTATTGGATTGCTGGTTGGACGTAAAGTAAATATCTTGAAGTCCGTCATTGTTTATATCTGCTATGGCAACTCCCCCTCCATTATAAACATAATAATATTTTAGCACATTAAAATCAAAGGTCTCTTTTACTATATTTTTAAATTCAACATTAGTTTGTTCTTTTGTGAGCAAAGTAAAAAGTGTATTCGCAGTTGATTCTTTTTTATTAAAATTTTCCTCTTTACAA
>NCDW01000231.1 GCA_002280395.1 Flavobacteriales bacterium 32-35-8 | reverse complement strand
AGGCCCAGAAGTTATAGAACAAGCAGTAAAAGTAAGTGATGCCGTTGCTGAAAAATTCGGACATGAAATTACTTGGAAACCAGCCTTAACAGGTGCTGCTGCTATTGACGCAGTGGGGGAACCTTATCCGGATGCTACACACGAAATTTGTAAAAATGCCGATGCTGTATTGTTTGGTGCGATTGGTCACCCGAAATACGATAACGATCCATCCGCTAAAGTAAGACCAGAACAAGGCTTGCTTAAAATGCGTAAAGCTTTAGGCTTGTTTGCTAATGTGCGCCCAACGTTTGTGTTTCCATCATTGATTGATAAATCGCCTTTAAAAAGAGAGCGTATTGAAGGCACCGATTTGGTGATTTTACGCGAATTGACCGGTGGTATTTATTTTGGTGAAAAAGGTAGAAGAGATGGTGGTGAAACGGCTTTCGATAATTGTGTTTACACAAGGGAAGAGGTACAACGCTTGGCTAAAAAAGGCTTTGAATTAGCCATGACACGTGAAAAAAAACTATGTTGTGTAGATAAAGCCAACGTTTTGGAAACTTCAAGATTATGGAGGGAAACCGTTCAGGCTATGGAGAAAGATTATCCTGAGGTGAAGGTGTCTTATGAATTTGTAGATGCCGTTGCGATGCGCTTGGTACAATGGCCAAATAGTTATGATGTATTGATTACCGAGAACTTATTTGGAGATATTTTAACGGATGAAGCGTCTGTGATTTCTGGTTCTATGGGATTAATGCCATCGGCATCCGTAGGAACTGAAAACCAATTGTTTGAACCTATTCACGGTTCTTATCCACAAGCAACAGGATTAAATATAGCCAACCCAATGGCAACGGTATTATCGGCTGCTATGATGTTTGAAATGGCTTTTGATTTGCAGGAAGAAGGTGCTGCTATTCGTAATGCTGTTAATAAAGCTTTAGCTGAAGGTATCGTTACTGAAGATTTAGCCGATGGCGGAAAAGCTTATGGCACTAAAGAAGTTGGTGATTGGTTAGCCGCAAACATCTAAATAAAACGATTTACTATAAATGAAAAGGTGACTCTAAGTGGGTCACCTTTTTTTATTCTTATCATTATGAACTTGTTACAGAATCTAACACTATAACAACAACGGTAGCATATGAGAACCTGAAACACAAGTTCAGGTTGACAATATATGGTTTTGTCATTCCGAATTCATGGTTGGTGCCAATTGGCGGGCCATAATCATCATATCCTTATTAATCGCCGAATGATTTTTAAGATACACGTCAATATATTTTCTAAAAACACCAATGTTAGTGAGGTTTCTACCATTTAAAAGCAACTCTTTATTAATGTTGTTTTGTGTGTTATGACTTTTGATATCTGCTTGGCGGCTTTCTAAATAAGAGGCTAAAAGCTGAATATTTTTTAGTCGATTGACATCGTCATCCGACAAATATTTAACACCGCTTTGCTTAATATACAAGGCTCGTTTTATACGCCTACCATCCGAAGTCGTCATCCCTCGCCAATTTTTAAACGAATCGGAAATAAGGGCATAAGTTGGTATGGTGGTAATGGTTTTATCAAAGTTTTGAACTTTTACGGTCGCCAGATTGATTTCAATCACATCACCATCGGCACCATACTTTTCAAAGGTAATCCAGTCACCAATACGCACCATATCGTTTATGGATACTTGAATACTAGCCACAAAACCCAATATGGTATCTTTAAAAATCAAGATAATAACGGCCGAAGCAGCCCCTAAACCGGTTATAAAATTTAAAAAAGGAATGCGTGTAATTAAGGCAATGGCAGAAAACACACCAACTACCCAAACAAAAATCATAAATACCTGTATGTAGCTATCTATGGGCTTGTCCTTTAAATTGGGTAGGGTTTTAAAATAATCCTTTAGTGTATGCAACAAGCTTCTAACAATCCATAATGTCAATACAATGGCAAATACTTTTAAAGCACGCTCAAAAAAAGTTTCAAACACTGGGAAATCAATAAACACGACCGAAACAAACTCTAAAGCAATTAATAAGGGTACAATGTGTGCCACATTTCTGGGGACTTTATTGCTGATTAATAAATCATCAAAATTGGTTTTAGAGCGCTTTGCAAACTGAATGAATGCTTGTATTAAGAGCTTTCTAATTACAAAATCGACAATAAAAACCAACAGTATCAGCACCAAGGTAAGTGCCAGCATGTTTAGATTAATAGCTAGAGTATCCGTTAAACCTAGTTCTTTTAAGTAATTATAAACTAGATGTTTAACACTATCCATCGTTTTGAGATTTTAAATAGGCTTTTTCAACATAAAACGTTCCAAACGGAATGATAGACGCCAACAAAACGATGGCAAATTGTTTCGAAGTCCATTTTAATTCACTTTTCAGTATGATGGCCAAAACAACGTAGCTTATAAACAATAATCCGTGGGGCATGCCCAATAATTTAACGTATTGCGGATCATTGCCAAAATACTTAATAGGCGTAGCAATAAACAGTAATAAGATATAAGACACCCCTTCTAAAAAGGCAACAACACGAAAGATATTTAGCAATGAAAACATAGGGATTTATTAATTATTCTTTATTAGTTATTCATTATTCTTAAAACACTTGAAACAAAATGAGTCCATAAATGGCAAACCTTAATAACCGTAACGACCCAAATAAAATCACGCCTTTAAACGGATAATTAATAATGCCGGCCGCCATACACGATATGGAGAAAGGTAATGGTAGCAAAGCACCCACCACAATTAAAAAACCGCCCCATTTTTTGGAATTTTTAAGCTGTTTTGCCATTTTAACTTCCAAATAATTGTGTACCGCTGGTATTTTTGTAATGGCAATGCCAATCCAATAGGATAGTAGTCCGCCGAAATAAGATATAAATCCCAGATAGGTTAGAAATAGCCAAGGTGATTCCATTTTAGCTGCCCAGGCAATAAAAATTTCTGGTGGCACCAAGCCCAATAAGGTTTCTGAAGTAAAAAACACACTCAAAACACCCCAAATAGGTAGAGTTTCCGTCATGCGCACCAAGATGTCGTTGATGCTAAAAAAGTGGTTGAACACAAATACAGCCGCCACTAAAATAAGAATGTAAGGCAACGCTTTTAAAACGCTTTTCCATACAAACGAGTAAAAACCAGTATATTGGTAATACTGATGCAATAATTTTGAGCGCGATTTTCCTGTATTGGATTTTGCTTTTGCTTTTTCTTTTGGCTTCATCACTTTGGACACCTAAATTGAGCTGCAAAGATAGTATTTAAGATAGCTTCTTTAAAGTAAATGAATCCTTTATTAACAAACTTTTAATACGAACAAACACATAAATAAAAAAGGCTCGAAACATGTCATTTAGCCTCAAATATCAAATAAAGTTTAGTGGGTTGGTTTAATAATTCGAATATACAATAAATTTAAATTCAAACTAATTTTTATAGCTTTAAATTTATGATGCATTTTCACATACCACATAATCATTGATTGGGAGTTGCCATTATTAGGATACTGACAGACTGCTTTAAATATTCTATTTTACATAATATAAATTATAGTACAATTGATAACAATTAGCGGAATAGCGCTTTTTTGCGCTATTTGACATAATTGCAGATATAACGTCCTTAGACTTATATCGTTTGCAATTATGTTCAAGCTGATTGTGGCTTCGTAGTTGAATTTATAAATACATACATTATGGGTTGTTATTTCAGTATCTTTATATGAAGCAGGTTTTCAACAATATAAGATTCTGAAATATCCCGATAGCTGTTGAAACAAAACGACACACTTTAAAGTTTTATGATACTTTGCAGACAATCAAATTTATAATATCTAAATAACAGCAACAGTTTACATGAAGTTCCCCAAGAGTTAACAAGGCGTAGCTATGGGATAACTACGGGTGAACCCTGTATTAGGCATGGTTGATGGTTGTTGGTTGTTGGTGGTTCTTGGTTTAAAGTACGGCAATGCATTGCATGGCTTTGACAGATGGCACGGGTTTGAATTGTGTATCCTGTAAACTCAGGAATTGGATACCTAACCACACTGTGATGGCTATGCTTGTGGGATTCTGGTTTGTAAGTGGTGTTTCTAGCTGTAATTGCATGTTTGTATGTTCTATTTTACATAATAATGGTACGGTTTGTTGGCTTGTGCCTATACCATGGCATTCTGGCTGTACTGGTTGGTAGCTTTGGTGCTGTGATTGCCATTGCGTTTTGGATACCATACACAACGCTGCCGTAAACTGTACGTGTGTGGTCTTTTTAGGGGCTTTTATAAGGTGTTTTTCTGAAATTTTTGGGATGGTTATGGTGATATTATTATGGTTGTTATGGCTTGTAACCCTTGGTTTTGCCGTGTATATTTGATTGAACGCTTGATTTTTGTTTAACTGAAAACCTATGAGGGCTTCTGGATTGTTATTTACATGGGCCTCTCTTTGACCGTGTGTACCACTCCCCTTTTGGATTATTTTACTGCAAACGCCCGTTAAACGACTTGCCATATAACTGTCTTTAAACGCTTTAGCTGTTTCGCCCAAACCTTGACGGATGGTTTTTGAGAGGTTGGAAGCACCACCAAACTCCTGGTTGTTATGTTTTACATTTACAAATGCGGGGTCTGTTTGGATGCGCTCTTTGGAAGGCCCAACCGCCCTACGGGAAATATCTACGCCGTTTAGTTGGTAATAGCTTACCCCATTTAGCGTGCCTTTTAGTTTTATAAGCCCTTTTTGCTTAGGCATGTAGCTATGTATTTTTTAATGTATTTGCGAATCTCACTCATGACTGCTCTACTATTTTAATTTCTTCATCTGTAAGATTGTATAATTGGTAAACCATTGTATCTATATCTTTATCAATTCGGGCGATTTCAAATTTTAAAGCTTGTGCTTTTTGCTTTTGTTCATTAAAGTATTGCATCCATTCAGCTTCTTCCGATAAACTCAACTGTACTTTCCCGCCTGGCGGACGGACAGGGGCTTTTTTCAATTCATTTAACAAGTCCTTAAACTTTAATTCGTGCCAATTTTCTAACTTTTTAGTTAGTTTTTCAATTTCAAATTTGCTTTGTAATAGGTCTGTAAATTGAGTTAATGATTCTTGTAATTCTTTTGTTTTTGTTAAAAGCAGTTTTGCATTCGAACTCAAATTGTTTGATTCAGAGCAAATGTTCTCTGGTATTGGAAAAGAACCGAGATTATCCAAACTGATTTTTGCGAATACTTTACCTTTAATATCATGCAATAAGCGGTAAAACTTAGTAGCTGGTTTTGAGTTTAACACAGCTAATAAAGGCTCTAATTGAAACTCTTTTTCTTTCTCATAAATTCCATGTACCAATGTGTCAAAATAGTAGTTGTTTTCATCTAAGCAGCTAATGAGAGAATCGCCTGTTTTTCGTACTATAATTTTTTTATTCTCAAATAAATCTGGTGAACGTAAAGCAAAATCAATTCTATTTTGCTTATTCATACCTTCTTTCGATTTTATATCATCAAGGCTAATATTTGCTCCAATGTTTTCATCGTAGTTTATATAATCACCGCCCCAAGTTATATTGTAGCGGGAAATTTCTTTTCCCCAAATTATGGGTTTGTGTTTTTCAGTTTCTTTACTTTCTGAAATTAAAATTTGTTTTATATTCCCAGGATTCAGACCATTTTTTAAGGTGTAATACTGTTTAATTGGCTTTAATTTGTGTAGCTTTTTCAATAATGAATGTGAATCAGATGAGACAACTGATATTTCACAATTAGGAACATTTAAGAAAAAATCTTGTGATACTTTATTTTCAACAACACCAAATTCGGTAACAAAATTCTGAATCTTATCAGCAACAGCCAGTCTAACAATATTTTTCTGATTAATTTTTTGTTTTATCGTGAATTGCAATAATAAACTGCTACCTACTTCTGCATCTTCAAATACTTTTTCTGTAATCGTATATATTTCATTCAATTCCGTTTTTTGTATCAATTCCTTTCTTATTGCTTCGTAATAAGTATTGAACAATAAAGACTTAGGAATAATAAAATGTACTATTCCTTTGTCAAAAACTTGAAGCATTCTTTCAATAAAAAGTATGTAAAGGTTCGTTTTGTATTGAGTTAAAGGAAAATGTTCGTTGTAATAACTCTGAGTTTTTTTATCAATCAAAATCCCATAAGGCGGATTTCCAATCACCACATCAAAACCGCCTTTGTATTCGGTGCGGAAGGCGTGGCTGTAGGATTGTTGCAGCCTAGTAGCAAGGGGTTGCAACCCCTTGTTACTGGGTAGGTTGTGTTTCAGTCGGTTGTTTTGTATATACGCCACCGTATTCCATAATTGTTCTTCAGAATCTATATAGGTAGTGCTGTATTTTTGGGCCCAAAGTGTAAATTGTTCTTCTTTGGGTATTTGCAAATGTTCTTTTAGTTGTTGTGATGATTTTCCTTTTAACTTTCGAACAATATTTGGTATTTCCTCTTCCTCGCACACCAACAGTAAATGAATATGGTCGCCACAACTGTTAAATGCCATGACATTTAGACCGTCTTGCTCTACAATTTCTTTAATGGTTTTTGCAACTACAATTTCATGTTCATCTTCCAGCCAAAAAGCATCTCCTTTTTTTACTTTATGGTCTATCATTCGTTGTGAAGTACGAGAATTATGAGTAACCCAAGTAATGTGAAAAGGTTTTTTATCTTTTTCTTGAAAAACAGTCGGGAATTCCTTTTGCCAATTAAACGCTTTCTCTCCTGCTACGCTCGGGTCGTCAATTAAAGAGTTTCCGCATTTGATGTTGTTGTTTAATGTGGTTAATTTTCTGCCTCTTTGAGCAGTGCGCAACCACAATGAAAGTTTAGCTATATCTACACTTTCTTCGTTGATGTCCACTCCAAAAATGTTTTTCTCTAAAATATGGTTGCTCACATCCTGAAACACGATACTTGCTCCTAAAAGCTGTGCTTGCAGTTCATCAACATAAGCGTGTTCTTCTATTAAAAACTCCAATGCTTGGTTTAAGAAAGCTCCCGAACCACAAGCAGGGTCGCAAATGGTTATGTTCAATAACCAATTTCGGTACGCTTGCAGGTTTTCATCCAAACTTTTAATGGTTTCTTTTTTTCTGTTTCTTCTGCCCTTTGCGTATTCTTCATCAATAATGCCTAGTTCCGCTTTCTTTTCTTCGCAGAGTTTGCCAACGGTATTGTCAACTATATATTTGGTAATGTATTTTGGTGTGTAAAAAACGCCATCTTTCTTACGTTTGGTTTTACTTTTGTCTATGTTCTGCCCTTCCAGTTCGGCCGTGATGCTTTCAATT
>NCDW01000230.1 GCA_002280395.1 Flavobacteriales bacterium 32-35-8 | reverse complement strand
TGTTAGGGATACGGAAGCCCTTGTTCGCAACTTTAATGTTTCCAAAAACATTGAAACACCGTCTAAAAATACTGTAAATCAAGATGTTCCAAATTTCATAAAAAATGCCATTCCCGTATTCTCTGAATACTTTGGACACAAAATTGACGTTAAAGTTTCTAGCAATGGCAAAGGAAAAATTACAATTCCTTTCCATTCTGAAGAAGATTTTAACCGTTTAAAAAAATTAGTTGAAGGTGCTAAATAAATGTCTGGCAATTTGTGTGTTTTCATGTTTGTTTTGTTTTTCATTGATAGCTCAAGAAAAGGATTCAATAAAAACAAATCTCCCAAAAGAAGTCGTTATCGATTCAACCGTTGTCATTAGAGAACCCATTAACGCCTTAGCACCTGCAAAAGCAGCTTTTTATTCGGCTATCTTGCCTGGTTTAGGACAAGCTTACAATAAAAAATATTGGAAAATACCTATTGTGTTAGGTGCCATAGGTACGGGGGTTTATTTTTACACGACCAATAATAAAGAATACAATAGGTACCGCGATGCTTATAAAAGCAGATTGGCTGGTTTTAAAAATGATGAGTTCTATTTTGATGCCAATGGCAATCAACTACAAGACCCTAGAGTTACCACGGAAGCTTTAGAGCGTGGACAAGAATTTTACAGAAGAAACAAAGATCTTTCCATTTTAATTACCGTTGGCCTTTATGCATTAAACATCATCGATGCCAATGTTGATGCCCATTTGATGCAATATAATATTGATGAAAATCTATCATTGGCACCACATTTCCATTTAAATGAAATCGATGGAAAAGGTCAGACTGGACTCACCTTAAATTTTAAATTTTAAAAATAAACATGAAAATAGCTTTACTTGGATACGGAAGAATGGGACAAACCATTGAGCAAATAGCTATAAAACGCGGACACACCATTGTTTTAAAAGTTGACAAAGATGATACGGCCTACGATATTACAAAAGCCGATGTCGCCATAGATTTTAGTATCCCCGATGTGGCTTTTAATAATATTTCCATGTGCCTAAACAATCAAGTGCCGGTTATTTCTGGAACTACGGGTTGGTTACATGATTACGATAAAGCCATTGCCCTTTGCAAAGAAAAAAAAGGAGCATTTATTTATGCTTCCAACTACAGTTTGGGCGTGAACATCTTTTTTGAACTTAACAAAGTGCTCGCCAAAATGATGCGCAATTTAAAGCAATACAACATATCTTTAGAAGAAATTCACCATACAAAAAAGTTGGATGCCCCTAGCGGAACGGCTATTTCATTAGCAGACGGCATTATTGCCCAACATGCTACCTACAATAAATGGAAATTAAATGACGGTGATGAAACCACCATTCCTATCATAGCGAAACGCATAGAAGATGTTCCTGGAACCCATACAGTGACTTATGAAAGTGATGTGGACACCATTACTATGGAGCATATAGCTCACAACAGGGATGGTTTTGCGCTTGGCGCTGTAATTGCGGCTGAATGGATTGTCGGGAAAACCGGTATATTTACCATGAATGATGTGTTAAATATTGGTTAATCCGTTACAAATATGTAACATGTTTATATGCCAAAGCAATAACTTTAAAAATTAAAAATTACGATTATGACGCTAACACAATGGTTACTATTTATTTTAATTATTCAAGTAATCCACGGTTTGGGTACTTGGAAATTGTACCAAAAAGCAGGTAGACAAGCATGGGAAGCATTTGTTCCTGTTTACAATGGTGTGATATTGATGAAAATAATAAACAGACCATGGTGGTGGGTTATTTTAATGTTCTTACCCGTAGTAAACCTTATTATGTTTATTGTAGTTTGGGTAGAAACTGCCAGAAGTTTTGGCAAAAACCAACCTATAGATACGTTTTTAGCCATCATCACTTTTGGCTTTTACAATTATTACTTGAATTATTTCACCAATGTTGTGCACATTAAAGACAGAAGCTTACACCCAAAATCCAGTTCAGGAGAATGGGCCAGTTCTATTTTATTTGCTATAGTAGCGGCTACTATTGTACATACGTATTTTATTCAACCATTTACCATTCCATCATCGTCTTTAGAAAAATCGTTATTGGTGGGCGACTTTTTATTTGTTAGCAAATTCCATTACGGTGCCAGAGTACCGATGACAACGGTTGGCGCTCCCATGGTTCATGATACCATTCCTAAGTTAAATATAAAATCTTATTTATTTGACGACCATAAAGGCAGTGATTCTTGGATGAATAAATTACAACTACCCTACTTAAGAATTCCCGGGTTCCAAAAAATAAAGAGAAATGATATTGTCGTGTTTAATCAGCCAGCCGATACATTATTGGATATGAATAATTTTCACCCAGATAGAAATTATTATAAACCCATCGACAAAAAAACCAATTTGGTAAAACGTTGTGTAGCTATTCCTGGTGATTCCTTAGAAGTAAGAGCAGGCTATGTATACATCAATGGTAAAAAAAACGAACTACCAGATAGAGCACATTTACAATTTAGCTATTTCGTTCAGCCTAAAACAAATCAGTTTGATCCTATGTTTATGGCAAACAGATATGACATTACGGATAGGTTTTATATTATAAACAATCAAAACACCTATTTCTTTTCAGCCATTTCTGATGAAGCTTTAGAAAAATTTAAAAACAATCCAAATGTTGTTAGCATTAGGCTCAACATCCAAGAAAAAGGCGAAAGAGACCCTAGCATATTTCCCCATAATCCACAATATAACTGGAATAACGATTTCTTTGGCCCCATGTACATTCCTGAAGCTGGAAAAACCATCGACATTAATTTAAAAGTGCTGCCTCTTTACAAACGTGCCATTTCTGAATATGAAGGCAATACATTGGAAGTGAAAGGAGACCAAATTTATATTAATGGAAAAGTTGCTACCTCTTACACCTTTAAACAAGACTATTATTGGATGATGGGAGATAATCGCCATAACTCGCTAGATGCCAGAGCTTGGGGATTGGTACCATTTACCCACGTAGTTGGTAAACCAGTGTTTATTTGGATGAGCTGGAATAGTTTCGGACAAGGTTTTAATAAAATTCGTTGGGAACGCATGTTTACAACTGTACATGGAAGCGGAAAAGCAACCTCCTATTTTATACCTTTCTTGGTCGTGTTATTTGGATTTATTGGCTTTAATAAGTGGAGAGCTAGAAAGAATAGTTGATTTGTTGAGTTGTTATTTGTCATTCCTGCGAAGGCAGGAATCCACTTTTTATACGTTTTTAAAATATTAATAGATTCCTGCCTTCGCAGGAATGACAGTAAAACGAATAAACGCATCAACAAATGAACATTATATTACATCCAACCTATTTTCCGAACATTGCCTACTTTGTCGCAATGGCAAATGCCGATGAAGTCGTGTTTGAGATTGATGATAATTTTTTAAAACAAACCTATAGGAATCGTTGTTATATATATGGAGCCAACGGAAAGTTAGCTTTAAATATTCCTGTCATTCATACTCAAAAAAATCGTCAGAAATACAAGGATGTTAAAATATTCAACGAAGAAAAATGGCAAAATCACCATTGGAAATCGTTGCTTTCAGCATATAGGACCTCGCCTTTTTTTGAGTATTATGAAGATGAGCTTCAGCCACTATTTCAAGAAAAAGCCGACTTTATATTAGATTTCAATTTTAAATGTTTTGAAACGATTTGTGAGTGCCTACAATTGGAATTAAACACATCAAAAACAGAAGTCTTTCAAAAACACATTGAAAACACAAACGATTACCGATATTTGGTAGATGCCAAAAAAGAGTATTTAAAACCTTTTGAAACGTACAATCAAGTCTTTCAAGAAAAGCACGGCTTTATAAATAATTTAAGCATTTTGGATTTACTTTTTAATGAAGGTCCTAATACATTGAATTATTTAGAATCCCAAACCTTATCCGTTTTATCATGATACAAACGTTTACCCATTACG
>NCDW01000229.1 GCA_002280395.1 Flavobacteriales bacterium 32-35-8 | reverse complement strand
GTTAGCGGTGGCTATGAGTTTTTAAGCGAAAATAGCGCAAAAAATTTGCAAGACAGATTGTATTTAAATGATGGAAAAGGAAATTTCGCTAAAGCAAATAATGCCCTTCCCAAAATGATTGCAAGCGGTTCAAGAGCTTATTCTGCCGATTTCAACAAAGATGGAAAACCAGATATTTTAACGCTTGGAAGGCAAGTGCCTGGAAATTATCCATCACCAGCAGACAGCTTCGTATTAATAAACAAAAGTGATAAAAGCACTGTAAAGTTTAGCGCAATTTCACCAGATGTTTTTAAAGACCTAGGTATGGCAACAAGTGCCATTATTACAGATATAGATAATGATACGTGGCCAGACATTATCATAATTGGTGAATGGATGCCAATTCGTGTGTTCAAGAATGTAAAAACCGGATTTAAAGAAGTATCAAAATCTATGGGCTTAGATAAAGACTCTACAGGTTGGTGGTGGAGTATCAACCAAGGTGATTTTGATAATGATGGTGATATGGATTATATATTAGGCAACAACGGTTTAAACTATAAATACAAAGCTGAAGGAGATGAAACTTTCGATATTTATGCAAATGATTTTGACAGAAATAATAAGATTGATATTGTATTAAGCTATTATAATGAAGGGATACAATATCCTGTAAGAGGCAGGAGTTGTTCTTCACAACAAATCCCCTCAATTAAAGATAAATTTGAAAATTATGAGACGTTTGCAGAAGCTTCTTTGGTTGATGTGTATTCAAAAAAGGATTTAGAAAATTCGTTACATTATCAAGTTAAATCGTTTGCAAGTATATATTTGGAGAATAAAGATGGAAAATTCATTATTCACAAATTACCAAATCTGGCTCAAATATCAAGTATCAACCAGATTTTAATTGATGATTATGATAAAGATGGGCATTTGGATGCTTTAATAGCAGGAAATTTATATGCTTCAGAAGTTGAAACTCCTCGTAATGATGCTGGTTATGGTCTTTTGCTAAAAGGAAATGGGAAAGGAAATTTTAACGCTGTTCCAGTTACCAAAAGTGGTTTCTTTGTTCCTGGTGATGTAAAAGATATGGCTACCATAAAAGTGGGCTTGAAATCTTATATAATTGCTGCTAAGAACAACGATTATTTACAATTTATAGAGTATGTAAAACCTTAAAGTAATAAAGAGAAAATATTAAACAAAAAAGACCCTTAATTGAGGGTCTTTTTTGTTTAATTAAATGTGATGAATTAATCCTTATAAGGATTTAAAGTGTTTATAGTGCCATCTTCATTATAAGTGATTTCGGCAACTTTAATGGTTCTTAAATGTGTAACACCTTTTGACAAGCTCGAATCATGATAAAACAAATACCATTTACCATTTACTTCACAAATGGAATGGTGTGTGGTCCAGCCCACTACTGGATTTAATATTTTACCTTTATAAGTAAAAGGTCCGTAAGGATTATCTCCAATGGCATAACATATAAAATGGGTGTCTCCTGTAGAATATGAAAAATAATATTTACCATTGTATTTGTGTACCCATGGGCCTTCAAAGAAGCGTCTTTCATGATCGCCAGCCAATAAAGGACTTCCATTTTCGTCTAAAATAACGACATCTTTTGGTTCCTCCGAAAATTCTAATAAGTCATCCGTCAATTTAGCTATTTTACCACTTAGTGCAGGTTCATTATCTTTTGGTAAATGTGCAGTTGGATTTTCAGGTTGTTCAGCATTGAACGTTCCAGTTCTCCAACGTTGTAATTGTCCGCCCCAGATACCTCCAAAATACATGTAATAACTTCCATCTTCATCTTCAAAAACAGCAGGATCTATTGAAAAACTTCCTTTTATAGCTTCAGGTTGCGGTTTAAATGGGCCTACAGGAGAGTCACTTACTGCTACTCCTATTCTAAAAATACCATCATATCCTTTCGCTGGGAAAAACAGGTAATATTTTCCGTTTTTATGAGCGGCGTCAGGAGCCCACATTTGTTTTTCAGCCCAAGGGACATCGTTTACATGCAATGCTAAACCATTATCTATGGCAGCACCGTTAATGCTATCCATTGAGATTACATGGTAATCTTCCATGGCAAAATGGCTTCCTAGGTCATCAAATGCTTCTCCCGCATCCACATCATGGGATGGATATATGTAAATTTTATTGTTAAAAACATGAGCTGATGGATCAGCTGTATACATATGGGATACCAAAGGTTTTGAAAGAGCTTTTTTATTTAAAGTCTCAAAGTCTATATGATCAATGGCTTGTTCTGGCATTGTTTTATTATTTTATTTGTTATTTATTGTCTTCTTACTTTTAAATCGACTTCTATTTGAGTCTCCATTTTTTTGTTGATTTCATAGAAAAACAACAACCCTACACCTATTAAAAATGGGATTGCAGGAAAAATACTTACGAGCATTCTAGTTCCTTGTATGGCAGATTCTGGTTGTACTGTAGCGATACCAGTTATGGTGGCTTCCTTGGTTATGTATCCATAAACACCTAAAATCCATGCTACCAAAGCACTTCCAATACTTAGGCCGCCTTTTAAACCAACCATCATTGCCGAAAATATAATAGCAGTAGCACGACGATTGTTTTTCCATTCAGAATAATCGGCCACATCAGCGATCATAGCCCATAAAATAGGTGTACTGATTCCATAGAAAAACATGTGTAAAATTTGAGAAGCGAAAATTATTTCTATTGCTTCAGGAGGATAAAAGTAAAAAGCAATTATGAACAATGTTGAAATAAATAATGATGCCCCAAAAACATTACGTTTTCCATATTTGTCTGCAAATGTTTTAGAAAGCGCTATTCCTATTAAACCTATAAGAATACCACCACCGTTAAAAACACCTAATCCTAAAGATGTTTCGTTTTCAAAAGTTGGTAGAAAACTCTTTAAAGGGTCTAAGAATGATTTTAATGCATCTTGATCTACATAATTTTCGAAATAATATACATAAGACCCGCCTTTCATAGCTAAAGTTATAAAAACTAAAGTTGTTAGGCTTAGCATAATCACCCAAGGCCTGTTTTTTACTAAATCACCTAAATCTTCTTTTATACTGGATTTTTGGTCTAGGTTAGGAATAACTCGTTCTCGTGTTGTAAAGAATGTGATTAGCAACATAACCGTGCCTATAATGGCTAGCCAAGTCATAACCGTTTCCATTCCAGCAGCTTTATTACCACTGCCAGCTTTCAAAATAAAGTCGTACATGAAAACCTGTACAAAAAATTGAGCACCCATTACAGCTATGAAACGGTAAGCAGATAAACTATTGCGTTCTTTCATGTCGCCCGTTATTACACCACTTAAAGCAGAATAAGGCAAATTGTTGGCGGCATATAGTAGTAAAAGTAATGTATAAGTAATTACAGCATAAATAACTTTTCCTTTATATGCGAAGTCTGGAGTGCTAAAGGCCAACATGGAAGCTACGCCCAAAGGTATTGCCGTCCATAAAATCCAAGGTCTAAATTTCCCCCATTTTGTAGTTGTTCTATCTGCTATAACCCCCATAATTGGATTAAAAGCAAACGCAGCAATGAGCCCGACAATCAATGTAACAGCAGATGCATCATTGGCTTTTAAGCCATATATATCCGTGTAAAAATAGGCTAAATAAGTAACCAAAGTTTGGAATACCAAGTTTGCTGCAAGGTCTCCAAGGCTGTATCCAATTTTTTCTTTTATGGATAGTTTGTGTGAATCTAAACTCATGTGCTTAGTTAGTTGGATTTTTTGTCATGTTTTTGTTTTAATGCAATGATACTATCGTATGCACTTTTTGGTTTTAACTCTCTATCGAAAAGTAACGGATGATTGGTTCTTCCTCTTACAGGGAAACCATTAAGCCATGACTGTCCGTCATTAACACCCCAAAAAGTAACTCTACTTATCTTATCTTTATGTTTTAAAAATATTTTAAAAATATCGGTGTAGCGATTAGCTAGTTTTACTTGGATAG
>NCDW01000228.1 GCA_002280395.1 Flavobacteriales bacterium 32-35-8 | reverse complement strand
GTTAAACCTAATATAAATAAAACGCTTATACTCTTAGCATTTTGTAATTTTATAAAAAAAGAGGATGAGGGTTTTAATTACGGGTGCAACGGGGCTCATTGGGAAAGAAATAGTGAAGCGTTGCCATCAAAATAACATAGATGTCAATTACTTAACCACTAGTAAATCTAAAATAGAGAGTACAGAAAATTATCAAGGATTTTACTGGGATATTAAAAACAAAGATATAGATGTTAATTGTTTTAAAGAAGTTGATGCTATTATTCATTTAGCAGGAGCCACTATTTCAAAGCGATGGACGCTCACTTATAAAGAAGAGATTTTAAACAGTAGAGCTGAAAGCACACAACTTTTAATTGATTCCTTAAAAGGAGAGGCGCATACCATTAAACAGGTTATTGCTTCAAGTGCTATTGGCATTTATCCAGATTCGATAACCCATTATTATGATGAAACATTTAAGGATTTTGATGATACATTTATAAGTAACGTCGTTATAAAATGGGAACAAAGCGTTGATGGTTTTTCAAAATTAAATATGTTGGTATCTAAAGTCAGAACCGGATTGGTATTATCAGAAAAAGGAGGGGCACTTTCAGAAATGGTAAAGCCTATAAAAATTGGATTAGGAGCTTCTTTTGGAACAGGAGAACAATGGCAATCGTGGATTCACCTTGAAGATTTGGCTGAGATGTATCTTTATATCTTGAAAAACAGATTAGAAGGCGTTTATAATGGTGTTGCTCCAAACCCTGTTACTAATAAAGAGTTGACAAAGGCTATTGCTAAAGTATTAGATAAGCCTTTGTTTTTACCCAATATACCCAAGTTTGCCATGAAATCAGTTTTGGGAGAGATGCACTCGTTGTTATTTGACAGTCAAAGGGTCAGCTCTAAAAAGATAGAAGCCATGGGCTTTAATTTTAAATTCAGCTATTTAAAACCGGCATTGGAGGACTTGTTGGGGTGATTTAATTCCAATAATCAACAACCAAAACATCATCCAAATGCGGACTTAAAACATCCACGAAAGCTTTATGTGCTGGATGTGGTAAATATATGGCGCGATCTTCCTCACTATCAAAAGTGACCAAAAAGCAATGTGTAAAGCCTTTGTTTAAGCCTTCTGGACTGTTGTTTAATCCCCATTCATAGGCTTTAATTTCTTTAATTTCTGAAGGCAATTTTCCAAAGGCCGTTTCTACTTCTTTGATATCAGCAGGTGTTGATGATTCTTTAAATTTGAATAGTACCACATGGCGCAATTGTTTGGTCATTTCTTTTGTATTGGTTTTTATTTCAGGTTTTTGGACTGTTTCATTTTTTTTATCAACGCAACTACATACTAATATAGAAATAAATAGTAGTAAAAATTTTATTTTCATTTTGCTTAAATTTAATGGTTAGTTGGTTTTCAAATAAAATTATAATAAAGGTTTAAAGTAAATAAAACGATGGTTTATTTACTTTGTGGTAATTAAAATAACGCCATTAGCTCCTCTAGACCCATAAGTAGCGGTTGCCGATGCATCTTTTAATACATCAATAGATTTTATATCCCTTGGGTTTAAATTCTTTAAAGAGCCATTATATTGCGTACCATTAAGCATGATAAGCGGTGCGTCACTAGACATCAAACTGCGACTGCCTCTAATTGTAATTCCTAATTCACCACCGTTTTCAACAACGCTAACGCCTGGAACTGTTCTTAAAAAAGTTGCCATATCCAAATTGTTTTCTTGCTCAATGAGTTTTTCATCCACAGAACTTACCGATATAGTGCTTTCAGATTGCTTAATTTTCCCATAGCCAGTATTAACCTCTTTTTCTTTAAAAGCTTTTTCATCATACTTTAAAGAGATGTTAATGATGTCTTTTCCTTTTACGGCTATTTTTTGTGTTTTGAAACCTTCTTGCGAAAAAACCAATTTTCCTTTTTGAGGAACATCAATCGTGTAAAATCCAGTAGCATCGGTAAAAACCTCCTCTTCACTATTATTAATTTTTACACTTACATTGCTTAACGGATTTTTTAAATTGTCTTTCACAATACCTTTTATGGTTATATTTTGACCTACTACATCAAGGTTTGATACTATAAATAGGAATAAAAGGATTAATACTCTAGGAATCATAGCTATTATTTTCTTTAGTTATTTGTTACGAAATTATGGTTTTTTCATGAAATTTTGTTTTCAATCGCTTTTAAAAAAAATTTAATGACATTATGACATTTTTATAATAATGGCAGTAATTTTGCCAATACGTTTTCGTGTTTGTATTAATATCAGAAATATATGAGTAAAAAAGATAAGAAAGAGGGTGTAAATCCAGAAGAAACAACTAATGTGCAAACAGAAACAACTGATGTAGAGCAACAAGTTGTTGAAGAACAAACTCTTGAGGAAAAATTACAAGAAGAATTAAAACAGGAAAAAGATAAATTTTTACGCTTATTTGCTGAGTTTGAAAATTATAAACGTCGCACGTCTAAAGAGCGCATGGAGTTATTTGCGACAGCTAGTGAGGATGTCATGAAAACATTATTGCCAATTCTTGATGATTTTGAGCGTGCAATAAGTCATATTGACGATGACAAAGAAGCGGAAGCTTTACGAAAAGGGGTTTTGTTAATTTATCAGAAATTAATAAATACTCTGGAAAAAAAAGGGCTTGTTGCTATTAAAATTGATAAGGGAGAAACGTTTAATGCCGATAACCATGAGGCAATTACACAAATTCCAGCACCAACAGAAGATTTAAAAGGAAAGATTATCGATATTATTGAAAAGGGATATAAACTAGGCGATAAAGTCATTCGTTTTCCTAAAGTTGTTATTGGACAATAAAATATATTAATTTAAAAAATTCTTTCCATTATAAAGGATTTAATAAAGTAACATGGCAAAAAGAGACTACTACGAAATATTAGGTATAAATAAAAATGCAAGCGAAGCCGAAATAAAAAAGGCATACCGTAAAAAAGCGATAGAATACCACCCAGATAAAAACCCTGATAATAAAGATGCTGAGGCCAAGTTTAAAGAAGCTGCCGAAGCCTACGAGGTGTTAAGCAATGCCGATAAAAAAGCTAGGTATGACCAATTTGGCCATCAAGCTTTTGAAGGTGGTGGTGGATTTGGTGGTGGCGGGATGAATATGGACGACATATTCAGTCAGTTTGGTGATATTTTTGGCGGTGCTTTTGGCGGTGGCGGATTTTCAGGTTTTAGTGGTGGTGGTCAACGTCGTGTAAAAGGAAGTAATTTGCGTATCAGGGTAAAATTAAACCTTGAGGAGATTGCCAATGGTGTTGAAAAGAAAATAAAAGTAAGGCGTAAGGTTCAAGCTCCAGGAACTACTTATAAAACATGTTCGACCTGTAACGGTAGCGGTCAGGTAACACGTATTGCCAATACCATTTTAGGTAGAATGCAAACATCTTCGCCTTGTAATGTATGTGGTGGTGCCGGACAAGTTATTGATAAAAAACCCAACGATGCCGATGCACAAGGTTTAAAAGTGGTCGAAGAAACAGTGTCCATTAAAATACCTGCAGGTGTTGTAGATGACATGCAACTTAAAGTTTCTGGAAAGGGAAATGAAGCACCTGGAAATGGTGTGGCAGGCGATCTTATTGTGGTTATTGAAGAAGAAAAGCATGATAAATTACAGCGTGAAGGCGATAATTTACATTACGATATGTATATAAGTTATCCTGACGCAGTTTTAGGAACATCAAAGGAAATAGATACGGTAACAGGAAAAGTACGTATTAAAGTGGATGCAGGAGTACAATCTGGTAAAATTTTACGCTTACGAGGCAAAGGAATTCCGAGTATAAACGGTTATGGTCGTGGAGATTTATTAGTACATGTCAATGTTTGGACGCCAAAAACGTTAAGCAAACAGCAAAAAGAGTTTTTTGAAGCTATGGGTGAGCGGGCGGCGGCGGGTGAGGCCGGTGGGGGGCGGGCGCGTGCCCCGCATGCGGCGCGTCCGGGGGAGCC
>NCDW01000227.1:4058-7647 GCA_002280395.1 Flavobacteriales bacterium 32-35-8 | reverse complement strand
TCATATATCAAATAGAATAATCAATTTTACGGCTTACAAAAAATTGTAAATAATAGAATTATGGCGAATGAAATTATTTTATTAAATATTTCAGGACAAGATAAACCGGGCTTAACGTCTGCATTAACTGGAGTTTTAGCAGAATATGGTGCTAAAATATTGGATATCGGACAAGCAAACATTCACGATACATTATCCTTAGGGATGTTATTTGAAATTCAAGCTGGAGCAGATTCCGCAGCCGTTTTAAAAGACTTACTCTTTAAATCATATGAACTTGGTATCACTGCTAAGTTTACACCTATTTCACTTGAAGATTATGAAAAATGGGTAAGCTTACAAGGTAAAAACCGATACATTGTCACTATTTTAGGTGAAAAATTGGCAGCCACACAAATATCTGAAGTCACCAAAGTTATTTCAGAAAAAAACTTAAATATAGATTCTATAATCAGACTTACAGGTCGTATATCGCTCTTAAAAAAAGACGATTATCCAAGAGCCTGCATCCAATTATCCATTAGAGGGGAAATTACGGATAAAACGGAGTTCACTAGCAAATTCATGCAGATTTCAAGGGAGTTAGATGTGGATATTGCCTTTCAAGAAGATAATATTTACAGACGAAACAGACGCTTGGTTTGTTTTGATATGGATTCCACATTAATCCAAGCCGAAGTGATTGATAGATTGGCAGAATTGGCTGGGGTTGGCGATGAAGTAAAAGCTATCACGGAATCTGCCATGCAAGGCGAAATAGATTTCAAGGAAAGCTTTATCCGCCGTATGAAACTATTAAAAGGCTTGAGTGAAGAGGTGCTTCAGGATGTTGCCATTAATTTGCCACTGACTAAAGGTGCCAGAAGACTTATTGATACGCTAAAAGCCTACGGATTTAAAACGGCTATTCTTTCGGGCGGATTTACATATTTCGGACATTATTTACAAAAGGAATTGGGTATAGATTATGTTTATGCCAACGAATTGGAAATTAAGGATGGTGCATTAACAGGTGGCTATGTTGGCGAGATTGTTGATGGCAATAAAAAAGCCGAATATTTACAAAAAATTGCCCAAAAGGAAGGGTTGCACATTAGTCAGACTATAGCAGTAGGTGATGGTGCCAACGATTTACCAATGCTTAATCTTGCAGGCTTAGGCATTGCGTTTCATGCCAAACCAACCGTAAAGGATAATGCGCAAAGTTCCATTTCCAGTATTGGATTAGATGGTGTTTTATATTTATTAGGATATCACGACAGACATATTGATTTGATAGAATAGTTTATAAAGCTTTATGGTTTTGTTTACAAACTTGTTATAAATCTATCTTAAAGTCTTTTAATCTTCTTTTAAAAGTCTTATTTTGGCATAGTTATTAGTATATATTTTGTACTATTAATATGCTTAACAAATCTATGTATGCGTCAAATCTCATTATATTTATTTTTCCTTTTTATAACTTTTTCTATATCAGCCCAAAACGCAGCCAATCCATTATTGGCAAATGATGCCAAGGCGCAACAAAAGTGGGTTGATAGTGTATATGCATCCATGTCGCTTAATGAAAAAGTGGCACAATTGTTCATGGTGCAAGTGATGTCCAATCAAGATGCAGAAACAAAGTTGAAAATCAAGGAACTCGTTCGTGATTACCGCATTGGAGGCATCATATATTCCTTAGGAGGGCCGGTAAGACAAGCAAAACTAGACAACGAATTACAATCTCTTTCTAAACTGCCCATGCTTATTGGTATGGATGCCGAATGGGGCTTGAAAATGCGTTTAGATTCTACCTATGCGTTTCCTTGGAATATGACATTGGGAGCCATAAAAGACAATAAATTAATTGAACAAGTAGGTAGGCAAATTGGCGAACACAATAAGCGCATTGGTGTGCATTTTAATTTTGCCCCAGTGGTTGATATTAACACAAATCCGCAAAACCCGATTATTGGCAATCGTTCATTTGGTGAAGATAAAGAGAATGTAACCAAGAAAGCCTTGGCTTTTATGAAAGGGATGCAAAGTGCAGGTGTATTAGCGAATGCCAAACATTTTCCGGGACATGGCGACACCGATCAAGATTCGCATAAAACGTTGCCGACCATAACTTTTGATGAAAATCGTATCAATGATGTAGAGTTATACCCCTATAAAAAACTTATTAAAGAAGGACTTTCAAGCGTGATGGTCGCACATTTAAATGTACCGAGTTTAGAGCCGAGGGAAGGTTATCCGTCTTCTTTGTCGGAACACATAGTCACAGATATATTGAAAGACCAACTGGATTTTCAGGGACTTATTTTTACAGATGCTTTAGATATGAAAGGCGCTTCAAATTTTAATACATCTGGCGAGATAGATTTAGCGGCTTTTAAAGCAGGTAACGATGTGCTTTTGATGTCTAAAGACGTGCCGGTTGGCATTTCTAAATTGGTGGAAGCTTATAATGTTGGTGATATCACCGAAGCGCGTTTGGAACATTCGGTTAAAAAAGTATTACAAGCAAAATATAAAGTCGGATTAAATCAATACAAGCCAATTGATTTAAATAATTTAAACGAAGATTTAAACCGAATTGAAGATCATATTCTTTACGAAGAACTTCTAGAAAATGCCATTACCATTGTTAAAGATGATACTGAAATATTGCCTTTTCGTCATTTAGAAGATAAAACATTAGCTTACGTAAAAATGGGAGATGATGATGGTTCTGTTTTCTTTAATGAATTAAAAAAATACACAAAGGTTCACGAAATTCGATCTAAAACCATTGATAGTTTACTTACGCAGTTAAGCGGTTACAACACGGTTATCGTAGGATTTCATAAATCCAACAGCACACCTTGGAAAGATCATAAATTTAATACAGATGAAATACATTGGTTAAATCAAATCGCAAAATCACATACGGTTGTTCTGGATGTTTTTACAAAACCATATGCGCTTTTGGATTTAGATTCCATTACAAATATTAAAAGTATTGTGGTTAGTTATCAAAATAGTGAGATAGCACAGCAAAAATCGGCGCAACTCCTTTTTGGAGCCATTCCATCTAAAGGAACGTTGCCTGTTTCCATTGGAAATCATTTTAGAGTCGGTGATGGCATCTTCTACAATAACATTCAACGTTTAAGTTATACCATTCCAGAGCGTGTTGGGATGAGTTCGGAAAAATTGAAAAAAGTAGATTCCTTGGCTCAAATGGCAGTGGACATGAAAATGACGCCCGGTATTCAGCTTTTAATTGCTAGAAAAGGAAAAGTGATTTATAATAAAAACTTTGGAAAGCATACTTATGATGGGAATGAAACCGTAGGATTCGATGATATTTATGATGTTGCTTCACTAACAAAAATATTGGCAACATTGCCATTAATTATGGAACTGGAAGAAAAAGGACGGATTAAATTAGATACTAAACTATCGGAAATTTTACCCGAGTACAAGAACTCAAATAAAAAGAATGTTACCATTAAAAGTATGTTGTCGCATTATGCGAAGTTAAGACCTTGGGAACCCTTTTATTACCATACTTTAGATTCTGCTAATAAACCAAGTCCAAAACATTACAGAAGTGCTTTTA
>NCDW01000227.1:0-4011 GCA_002280395.1 Flavobacteriales bacterium 32-35-8 | reverse complement strand
AGTAAGGAGTTTAATATAGAAGTTGCTAATAATTTGTTTTTGCGTAGTGATTATCAAGATTCCATACAAAAAATCATTAAGGACTCAAAGCTTCTGGATAAACTTGAATATCGCTATAGTGACTTTCCTTATTATATTTTAAAGAAATTTATTGAGAACTATTACGACAGAACGTTAGAACAATTAACACAAGATCATTTTTATCAATCTTTAGGAGCCAATTATACTATGTATAATCCATACCATAAAATTAGTAATACTGATATCGTACCAACAGAAGAAGATAATTATTATCGTCACCAAAAAATTCAAGGGTATGTACATGATGCAGGCGCAGCTATGCAAAATGGTATTGGTGGACATGCTGGTATTTTTAGTAATGCCAATGATGTTGCTAAAATCATGCAAATGTATTTGCAGAAAGGTTTTTATGGCGGTAAACGCTATTTAAAACCAGAAACCATAGATAAGTTTAATACCACTTACTATAAGGATAAGAATAATAGACGCGGTATCGGATTTGATAAGCCACAATTTAGTGGAGAAGGCTCTACCTGTGGTTGTGTGTCCATGAGTAGTTTTGGACATTCTGGTTTTACGGGCACTTATACTTGGGCAGACCCAGAGAAAGAAATTGTATATGTGTTTTTGGCAAATAGAACCTACCCAACTGAAGGGGATAATTTGCTGCTAAAGAAAAATATTAGAACCGATATTCAAAAATATATTTACCAAGCTATAGAAGACTAAATTAAGATGAAAATAGGTATTGTTTGTTATCCAACTTTTGGAGGTAGCGGCGTTGTTGCTACAGAACTTGGTTTAGAACTTTCTAAACGTGGGCATGAAATTCATTTCATTACCTATAACCAACCTGTAAGGTTAGAATTATTAAGCAATAATGTGCACTATCATGAAGTAAATGTTCCTGAATATCCATTATTTCATTATCAGCCTTACGAATTGGCTCTATCGAGTAAGTTGGTAGATATGGTGAAACTTCACGGTATAGAAATATTGCACGTTCATTATGCGATTCCTCATGCTTATGCTGGTTATATGGCGAAAAAAATGTTGCAAGAAGAAGGTATTTATGTCCCTATAGTTACCACATTGCATGGCACCGACATTACACTTGTTGGTAGCCATCCGTTCTATAAACCCGCAGTAACGTTCAGTATTAATAAATCCGATGCCGTAACCACCGTTTCACAAAGTTTAAAAGATGATACGCTAAGGTTATTTGATATCAAAAAAGACATTCATGTTGTGCCTAATTTTATTGATTTAGATAAATATAGCCACACATTCACAGATTGCCAACGCGGTATGATGGCTAGGGACAATGAAAAAATAATTACACACATTAGTAACCTTAGAAAAGTAAAGCGTGTTCAGGATGTCATTGCTGTTTTTTATAATATTCAAAAACAAATGCCAGCTAAATTAATGTTAGTGGGCGAGGGACCAGAAAAAGAAAAGATAGAAAGACAGTGTGAGCAACTTGGTATTATGGATAAGGTCATTTTCTTTGGAAAAAGTAATGAAATTGATAAGATTTTATGCTTTAGCGATTTATTCATATTACCATCCGAAACGGAAAGTTTTGGATTAGCTGCTTTAGAAGCCATGGCATCAAGTGTACCGGTCATTTCAAGTAATACGGGAGGTATTCCAGAAGTAAATATTCAAGGGGTTTCTGGTTTTTTAAGCAATGTTGGAGATGTTGAGGAGATGACAAAAAATGCCCTATATATTTTAAGCGATGAAACACGATTGAAAACCTTCAAACAAAATGCAAGAAAGCAAGCCTTGAATTTCGATTTGCATGCTATTGTGCCCCAATATGAAGCTATTTACCAAGATACTTTAAAAAATTGTTTGGTGATATAGCTCGATAGTAAGGAATTGTTTAAATCCAGTGGCCTTGTAAACATATAAATTGAACCATCAGCTTATTTGTGCAATGTTTCTTTTAGTCGGTTCCAACAAAGTTTTACACCGTTTTATCTAAATACAGTGCTTCGGAAACACTACGTGGTGTTTTGTGTTTTATATCCTTCTAAATATAAAATAATAGGTATAAAAAAAGCGCCTATTTTAGGCGCTTTGAAATATATAAGTTTATTTTTTAGAATTGATAACGGATCCCTAAGGCAATATCAAAATCTAAATCGTTGTTATCATAGGAATCGTCACCAAAACCTAATTCAGGTCTAAAATCCAATGACAGCAATAATGGAATATCAAAATTATACTCTATACCAATATCGCCAGCAAGGAAGAAAAAGGTATCATCAAAATCATCACCGCCACCAGGGTTATTAACACTGAAAGAACCTAATCCACCACCAGCACCAACATACCAGTTAAAATTTCCTTCTAATGGAAATACCCATTGGTATAAACCGGCCAATTTAAAACCATCATAGTTTTTTCCATCTCTCCAGCCTAAATCTAATTCCAATCGGTTATTATCGCCTAATGCGTGTTGATAAGATATTTCGGCACCAAAGCCATCGCTATCACCTAATCTTAAACCAAGAGCATTTTTTGAAATCTCTTGTGCATTTGACGACAATGCAAAACCTAATAATGTAATCGATAATAAAAGTAATTTCTTCATAATTTAAGTTTTTATGTTTTTGGGTATATACGTTTGATATAATAAAATGGACTTATTTTATTATTCGTTATAACATTGCAAAAATAATGCTAAAATTCAATTCAAGCATCGTAAATGCGTATTATTGTGTATGTACAATAAATGGAATGGTTTAATGCTTTGATTAACAAAATACTAAAGAGATAATTAAAAATGAAAGAAATTAATTATAAGTAGAATTTTATAAGTGTTTTTCTTGTTTAAAGACAGTAATGGCAGCTATTAAGTCTTTCATAATCAATTCATTAACATCTTCATCAACAAAAAAAGGTGCCAATTTGTCTTTATTGTAATGGTAAAGTTTCCAACGTTTAAATTGGTATTCCAAAGCCGTGAAATGTTCGGTCCAATCACCAGAATTCAAATAAAGTGTTTGTCCTTTTTTGGTTTCCTTTATTTCCATTTTCGGGTGATGAATATGTCCGCAAATCACATAATCATAGCCGTTTTCTATCGCAAGATTGGATACTACTTTTTCAAATGTATTGATGGCTTTAGAAGAGTTTACTGTGCTATTTTTTATTCTTTTTGATTTGGAAAATTTTTCTTTTCCTAGTTTTTCTAAAAGCAAGTTGTACCATTTGTTTAAAAGCAAAAGTATTTTGTACCCATAACTACCCAATCTGGCTAACCATTTGGCATTTTGAATAGACATATCAAAAACATCACCGTGAAAAAACCAAGCTTCTTTGCCATCTATTGTTAATACTTTTTTGTCAACTATAGAAATGTTACCTATGTTTTTGCCGCTAAATTTTCGAAGAATATCGTCATGATTTCCTGTTATATAAATAACCTCAACACCATCTGCCGCCATATCCATGATTTTCTTGATGACTTTAAGGTGCTGCTTTGGGAAATACTGTTTATTAAATTGCCAAGCATCAATAATATCGCCGTTTAAAATCAGCTTTTTTGGTGTTATGCAGTTTAGGTAATTGAGTAATTTTTTAGCGTGACATCCGTTTGTTCCCAGATGCACATCGGAAATAACAACAATTTCAAGCTTTCGTTTAATAATCAAGGTTAAGTTTTAGCGTTCTTCTTCAAAGTAAGGATAATAACATTACTTAAACTTTAATTTTGAATTAAGTGTTTTTAAGTATATGGTTATGTAATTGTTATGCGTTGTCTTAGGGTTTAAATTGCGGGTCTTTTTATAATTTCATTTTTGTATCTCTAATATTAGATTTACTTTAGCAAAAAATATATTTTATGGCTGGAAATTCTTTTGGAAAACTATTCAATCTTACCACATTTGGTGAGTCTCATGGTGCTGCTTTAGGAGGTGTTATTGATGGATGTCCATCTGGATTGGATATCGATGTGGATGCTATTCAAAATGA
>NCDW01000226.1:2135-6159 GCA_002280395.1 Flavobacteriales bacterium 32-35-8 | reverse complement strand
TGATATTCCTGGTATTATTGAAGGAGCAGCCGAAGGAAAAGGTTTAGGGCATTATTTCTTGCGTCATATTGAGCGAAATTCAACCTTGTTGTTTCTTGTACCAGTAGACACGCCAGACATCAAAGCGGAATATGATATTTTGGTTAACGAATTGACAAAATACAATCCTGAGATGTTAGATAAAGAACGTCTTTTGGTTATCTCTAAATGCGACATGCTAGATGATGAATTAAAAGCCGAATTGAAAACAGAACTTGATGTTTCATTCAAAGACATTCCTTATATGTTTATTTCTTCTGTTGCTCAACAAGGATTAACAGAATTGAAAGATAAACTTTGGAAAATGTTGAATGAATAAGTAGCATTTTACAAAATATAAAAACCACTAATGAAGTTGAATTCGTTAGTGGTTTTTTTGTTTAAAAAGAGATGTATAAAAGCTTATTTCACCTGAACACGCATCCCTTTGCTGTGACTGGTAAACTCTGGAGCGTACATGCTTTGTATTGTTGTTATTCCATTTGAAAAATCACCGCTGTTGTTTACTCTTACATCATATTCTAGAACATAAGTTCCTTTGTTTATTCTATCAAAAAAGAAATGTGTTGCGGCTTCTTTAGTGCTTCTGTAAAAGGCAAGCCCTTCTTTATATTCATAAGTAGATAACACATTTTCGGGTTCAAAACAGGAAGCTCGTAAATCTTTTAAGTGTACAAACTCCATATTTTCTTTTGTCGTAATGATAAGTCTAACAGTAACTAAATCGCCAATTTGTAACGGATTTTTAGCTGTTATTTTCTGTAAAGTCAATCCGCTGGTTGTGCTTTTCTTCAAATACAATTCTTTAGAAACCGAAAGTGTATTGGTATCATCTGTTTTTATTTTATCCAAATCTTCAAAATATTGCCAATACACTCCACCGTACCCGGGAACTTTCGATTTATTTTGAATGATGGTGGTTGCCATTTCTTTTTTGATTTCGTTAGCTTTCCAGTTGAGTTTTAAATAGCCTGTTTCAGCTTCTTTTTCGTTTTCGGCAAGTTTCTTAGTTAGTATTTTTTCTTCTCCAATTTTTATAATTGTGTTGTCTTTGACGCTCAACCAATCAGAACCTTGTAAAAGCAAAGCATAAATGGCTTCGGTTGTTGATTTGGTCGTTGGCCAGTTTTTAGTTTGTTTGTTTTTTAATAACCACACTTTCATTGCGTTTACTGATTTTTCGTCATTTGCAATTTCAGCGAAAGCTTCAATAAGTAAGGCTTGGGTTTCAATAGGAGCTTGGTACCAGTACCAACCTGCTTTGTTTTCTATCCAATACATTCCCCAATCTTCATTATTAGAAGCTGTTTCTTTTAAACTTTCTAAGATTTTTTTAGCTGCTTCTCTTTCACCAAAACGATTCAAAGTCAATGCTGTTAGTGCTTTTTCGTAAAGCGAATAGCTTAGCCAATCTTTTTTAGCGGTTTCGAGATATAATTTGGTTACCTTTTTCAAATTATCCGAAAGAGGATAGTTTTCTAAATAAAAACTTCGGGTGTATAAATAATGCAAATCAGTATTTGGGTTAATCCAAATCAATTTGTCAGTTGGTTTTAGATTTTGAGTTCTTTCTTTATGGTATTTTAAAAATTTACCATCTAAAAACGGAATTCCAGTTTTTGCGATAGAATTAATTTTAAACTCATTGTTTACGCTTTTATCTAATTGGTATAAATGTCCTAAGCCTGCCAAAATATGTCTTGTAATGTATTCGTTTTTTCTGCCACCATCAAACCAGCAGAAACCACCTGATGCATTTTGTTTTTGTTTTAATTTATCAAAAGTTGCTTCTTGCGAATTTTTCATTTTTTCTATATCAAATAGAAATGCCAATTTGCTTTTCTTTTCGGTCTCAGTTTGTGCGTCGTTTAACCAAGGTGTTTCAGCAAGAATAACCGATTTTAATTCTTCATTTTCTTCTAATTTTGAATTTAATTTTCCAGTTTTTCTCCAAGTCTCGAATAAAGAAGCGATTTTAGGATTGCTCGAAATAATTTTGTTAGCCAAGGCATTGGCATAAAAACGGGCAAAAGTTTGTTCGGCACATTCGTGTTCATATTCCATCAAATACGGTAAAGATTGTAATGCCAACCAAGTTGGGTTAGAAGTATATTCTAATGTAAACTGATGGTTTTTAAGACTTGTAGAACTATTGTTTTTTAAGTTTTCGAAAGTATAACTTTTACTTGAGTTTTCACGAACCCAAATCGGTCTGCTTTCGGTAACAAGCATAGTATTAGTTAAAACAGGAAGTATGTTTTCTTCTCCATCCGAATAATTTCCAGCTTTTGCAACAATTCGATATTGAACACCTTGCAGGTCTTCTGGAATATTGATTTTCCAGGTTGCCGTTGTATTTCCGAATGCGGTAATATTGAAATTTCGAATGTTTTTTACGTTCAACATTTTGATATCAATTGACTGCATAGTAGTAGCATCAAAAAACTGTAATTGGGCAATTCCAGTTTTACTTTGATTGGTCATATTTGCAATTTTGGCACTAATGACAACGGTGTCTTTTTCTCTTAAAAAACGAGGAAAATTTGGTAAAAGCATCAGCTCCTTTTGGGTAACAACACTTTTTTCTAAATATGCTGAAACGGCGTTTTTATTGTGTGCCAATAATCTCAATTTCCAAGAAGTTAAAGCTTCTGGAGAAGTGAAATTGAAGCTCACTTTTCCTCTAGAATCTGTTTTTAAGTTTGGAAAAAAGAAAGCGGTTTCAGAAAGATTTTTTCGTGCGGTTACTTGTGTTAGTGCTTCCAATGCTTTTTTTGTTGTAATGATGACAACACCGTTAGTAGCTTTGCTTCCATAAAGCGCTGTTGCTTTGGCATCTTTTAAAATATCTAAAGAAATAACATCAGCAGGATTTAGATTTTTAAAAATTTCTTCTGAAGCTATTTCTCCATCGACAACATATAATGGGTTGTTGCTGTTTCCGGAAATTGAGGAGCCTCCTCTAATTTGTATACCAGCAACTCTGCCTTGTAATCCTTGTTCTAGTTGAGCGTCTATTCTAGCGGTATTATAAACCAGATCGTCAGATTCCTCGGTAATTGCTTCAATTCTTTTATCTTGTATAGACATTACAGCGCCAGTTAGCCCCGCTTTTTTTTGAGTTCCGTAACCTACTACAACAACTTCGTTCAAAACTTCGTGATTTTCAATCAAAGTAATGTTAATACTTTTTTTATTTCCAATAAGGATTTCTTTAGTATAATAACCAAGATATTTACAGCTTAATACTTCGTTTGGAGCGGCTTCAATTTCAAAATAACCACTATAGTCAGTTGTTATAGTTCTTGTAGTTCCTTTTATAACAATGTACGCACCTGGGAATTTAGCTCCAGCTGAATCAGTTACAAATCCAGAAATTAGTATAGCATTATCAGGCTTAGGTGCTTTTTTGTTTAGTTGTTTTTGATATTCATATAGTACATGGTAATTACTATTATTGTTAAAATTAAAACCAAACCAAATGAGTTGGTTGCTTTCATTTTTTACAGGAACTTGATATAATGGAGCATTTAAATTTCTGAAATTCGTATAGGTTTTATCGAAACCTAGACTTGATTTATAATTGGAATTATTATTATAGTAGTCGTTAATGGTTAATCCATTCCATTTCATTTTTGCGAATTGGTCTAAAGAACTGTCGTACATAGAAGCTAAAACTTCCGCTTCATTTTTCGTATTTGTTGATTTTAATTGAAATGACCAATTTTCGGGACTTCCAGGTTGTATTTTGTTTCTAAAACTTTCAATACTAAACTCTAGTTTTGATTCCTTTTCTTTTTCTAATGCTATTTCAATTTCTTCACGATATGGGGTATTTTCAAAAATACTTTGGAAACTTATTTTTATACTATTTTCAAATTCTTTTAATAAAGGAATTTTGATTTTGGTTTCATTATTTTCTAAATGAATAGTGTTTTCAAAAAATAATTTACTTTGATAGTTTCCAGTAGTACTAATATAAAGT
>NCDW01000226.1:0-2015 GCA_002280395.1 Flavobacteriales bacterium 32-35-8 | reverse complement strand
CAGTGAATAATTTGCTTTGGTCGTATTTATCATTGCTTTGTAATAAACGAAAATTAGATTTACTTTCAATGTTATTATCAAAAGCGTCTCTTGCAGAGAAAACAACTTTATATTCCCCAGATTTGTATTTAGAAATAAAATCAAGAACCAGTTTTTTATCTGTTGAAGTATCCACTTTTTTAGAAAAAACTATTGTTTCTATTAGACTGTCGGCAATTATTTTTGTGTTGTTCTCATAAGGAAATAAACGTTCAAATTCTTCATCAGTAATACTTTCTATTTCTGGTTTTGACCAAATTCTAGCTTTGAATTTATCAAGAAATGGTCTAACGTAATAAATTTTAATTTCACCTTTGGTTGCTAAAAATGTACCATTAAGATTGGTACTGGAGAGAAGAATTTCGTTGTTATTCTTGGTTTCAATTTGGTTAGGAATGGATGCAGAAAGTATCAAATCGTGATAACCTACTTTTACAATAGTTTCTGTTGAATGGGT
This sequence comes from Flavobacteriales bacterium 32-35-8, assembly GCA_002280395.1. Classification (GTDB taxonomy): domain Bacteria; phylum Bacteroidota; class Bacteroidia; order Flavobacteriales; family Flavobacteriaceae; genus Confluentibacter. Next base: position 1,519 of record NCDW01000226.1, on the reverse strand, counting down.
TTCTCCGTTAAGATCTGTAACTGTAGCATTTATTCTATAATTAAAAATGGGTAATTGCTCTTTAGTAGCAGAAGGGACTGATTTTGCATGAAACTCAATAACAAAATTCCCTGAAGGATCTGTTTTTGTTTCACTTGTTACAATCACTTCTTTTTGTTCATTATTATAAAAATTTCGGAAATAACTAGTAAATTTTGTTATTGTATATGTCACTTTTGCGTCAGTAATATTACTTCCCGAAAAAGCTTTAGCAATTCCTTTTACATGTATATTTTGGTTGATTCGGTATGATTTAGTTATAGGTTCAAAACGAACTTCAAATTTAGGACGTTTGTATTCTTCTACTTTAAAATTAATTTGAGAAAAATTAAAATCCACATTATCCCAAAACGGATGTTCATCTGATTCTTTGTTGTAGACAGCATCTTTTTCATAATCATCAGGTTCTTCTGCCTGGATATTAAAATTCCCAGTTAATCCCGTTTTAGGCAATATAAATTCTCCTGAAAACGAACCAAATTCATTGGTAATAATTTCAAATTCTTTAAAATCATTGTTGTTGACGTCTTTTACAGTAATTTTGAAAGAAGTTTTTGCAACAATAGTCGTTGTGCTTCCTTTTTTGTGGAAAGCAATTCCTTTATAATAAACCGTCTGTCCTGGGCGATAAATAGCCCGGTCTAAATAGAATTCAACTCTTCCTTTATTGGTTTCGTCATCCTTTACATCGTATTCATCGTAATAAGGCATATAGTTTTTAGTAACTAATAGAGTGTCGTTGTCAGTTGTAAATAAAATAGGTTCATAATAGTTTTGGTTTTTCTCTTTGATGTAAGAAGCCAACCCATTTTTATCGGTTTGAATAGTTTGGTTTGTTCGCTGAATGCTAACGTTTTCAATTGGTTTTCCTGTTTTTCGATCTAAAACTTGAAAAATTTCAGTCTCGTTTTTTTGAGAAGCTAGAACAGTCAGATTTGTAATATTGATAGTTTCGTAAGCAAATGATTTTTTGTTTTCTGTATCCGAATCACTTTCAAAATAAACCAAATAATTACCCGTTGTGAGTTGGGGTAAAACTACTTCGGTGGTGTATTGAAAATAATCTTTTTTGTTTAGAAGCTCATAGTTTTTGGTCGCAACAGCTTTGTGCCTTTTAATAACTACATCAGTTAAACTATCTTTAGAATAAAATGAGTTTCTGAATAGTTCTGTTTGATTATGATTAATTTTATAGAAAGAAATAGTTACTTGATTTACATTTTTATAATTAATAAATGCTCTTGTGTTTTCATTCGAATAGCTTTGTTTTTGCATTTGTATAAGAAGGGATTTTGAAACAATAGTTTGTTTTTTTTGGATGGCAAGTTTGTATGGAATAGAAAAATTATTCATGCTAATAATACTATCGAGTATTGTTACAGCTAGAGTGTTGTAATCTGGATGAGTTTCTTTGGAAGCTTGATTGCTTAAAATCCCAGCTCTTTCTAATTGAATTTTTTGTATCAAAAGAGTGTTTTTC
>NCDW01000007.1 GCA_002280395.1 Flavobacteriales bacterium 32-35-8 | reverse complement strand
CCAAGTTTTTTCTCTAAATCGTAATAATTGATGAAGAATTTAGTGCGCTCATTTGCGTCTAGAATGATATCTAATTCTTTTTTCAGGTTTTCTGAATTGAATTCATTTTGAATGAGTTCTTTTACCACTTCTTTGTCCATTATTAAATTTACTAACGAAATAAACTTGAGGGTTATTATTCTTTTGGCAATTTGATAAGAAATATTACTGCCTTTATAACAAACCACTTGCGGCACTTTAAATAAGGCGGTTTCTAGAGTTGCAGTACCTGAAGTCACCAAAGCAGCTGTTGAAACACTTAGTAAATCGTAGGTTTTATTGGCAATAAATTTGACGTTTGAAGATTTAATAAACTGATCGTAAAAGTCAAAATCCTGGCTAGGGGCACCCGCAATAACAAATTGATAATTTGGATATTTATCAACCAAACTTAGCATCACAGAAAGCATATTCTTAATTTCCTGTTTGCGGCTTCCAGGTAATAGAGCAATAATGGGTTTTTCGCTTAATTCGTGGGCAGCCCTAAATTCATATTCATCAACTTGAGTTCTATCGGCAATTGCGTCGATTAATGGGTGACCGACAAAAGTTACTTTATAATCATACTTTTTATAGAACGCTTCCACGAAAGGTAAAATAACGTACATGGCATCAATATCCCGTTTTATGGCTTTTACCCTGCTAGCACGAGAAGCCCACACTTGAGGTGAAATATAATAATTGGTTCTGTATTGTTGCTGCTTTGCCCACTTCGCAATGCGTAAATTAAATCCAGAATTATCAATAAAAATAATGACATCTGGATTGTAACTTCTAATATCCGCTTTGCATAGGGAAATATCTTTGTAGATTTTAGGAAGGTTTTTAATGACTTCTGCAAAACCCATAAAAGCGCGTTCCTTGTAATGCTTCACTAAAGTGCCACCAACATGTTGCATGAGGTCACCACCCCAAAATCTAAAATCAGCATTCACATCTTCTTTTAGTAATGCTTTCATTAGGTTAGAGCCATGTAAATCGCCCGACGCTTCTCCTGCAATAATGTAATACTTCATTAATTAATTATAGCATTTTAAATACAAATGTGAAAATAGCGACTAAAATGGTTATTAATAAAACGCCCCTTGCTCTGTAGTCTTGTTTTTTCTTTATAAAGATAAAGAAAGCGATTAAATTTAAAATAGCACCAAGGCTAATTAGTTTTCCTAAAAAACCTTCTTTGGAGGCATTTTCAATAACGGTTATAAAATCATCACCTTGCCCTAATAATGTGGATACAATAATTAATCCGATGGCATTGGCAATCAACCCCACTAACATGCCGATAAAAATATTTTTTTTAATCATTTAATTCCCACGAATTTAAATTTTGTATAAAATGATGTGCTGTTAAATCAAACTGTATGGGGACTAAAGATACGTAGCCATTTTCTAAAGCCCATTCATCGGTATCGTCACCGCCATCCAAATTTACAAATTTTCCCGAAAGCCAGTAATAATCCTTTCCTTGTGGATTTTTTCGTTTATCAAATTCCTCCACCCAATTTGCCTTGGCTTGTCGGCAAACTTTAATGCCTTTAATTTGTTTTTCAGTAAGATTTGGAATGTTCACATTTAGAACGACCCCATTGGGCAGCCCGTGTTTTAATGCGTTTTTGGCTATGGTTTTTACAAAGTTTTTACAAGCTTCAAAATTGGCACTCCAAGCATAATCTAATAATGAAAATCCAATCGCTGGAATACCTTCTATACCTGCTTCAATAGCGGCGCTCATGGTTCCAGAATATATGACGTTTATGGATGAATTAGAACCGTGATTAATTCCAGACACACATAAATCCGGACGTCTGTCTAAAATTTCTCTAATGGCGAGTTTTACACAATCAGCGGGTGTTCCAGAGCAACTATATTCTTTTTGCGGTCCATCATCAAGAGTTACACGTTCCGCATACAGCATAGAATCGAGGGTTATGGCGTGTCCCATACCACTTTGCGGACTGTCTGGGGCTACAACAACAACATCTCCTAGGGTATTCATTACATTTATTAAAGTTCTTAGGCCGGGTGCGCTAATGCCATCATCATTTGTAACTAAAATAAGTGGTTTTTTTGCCATAATGAGGGTTTAATTTTTAGTGTTGCTAAATTACATAAATTCCGATTAACGTTTCAATTTGTTTAGTTTAACAAAAAATTAGTAGCGCATGAGTTTATTGGCATGGTTTTTTCTTTATTTTAGTGAAAAATATAATATGTATTTTTGTGAAAACTAAAATTAGATTAGTTGCGTTTTTATAAAAAAGACATAGAATGAAAATTATGAAAAATATGTTGAAAAGGAATTATAAAGCTTTAGTCTTGTTGTTGTTGCTAGCATTTGCTTCGTGCAGTTTCACAACAAAAACGTTTAGTGATCCTGATAAAGATAAGTTGCTTGTACAGGTAATTACATTTGTATTACAACAGGGGCATTTTGATCCCATAGCCATGGACGATACGTTTTCTCAAGAATTATTTGCAGGTTATTTAGAAAGTTTAGACCCTACTAAACGATATTTCTATGAATCTGATTATAAGGATTTTGAAAAGTTTAAAACGACTCTCGATGATCAGTTAAAAGTGTCAGACATTACTTTTTTCAATATAACCCACGAGCGATTAATGCAGCGTATTGCAGAAGCGAAAGTAATGTACCGCGATGTGTTGTCGGAGCCTTTTGATTATTCCGAAGAAGAAGTATTTGACACCGATTATGAAAAAAGTCCCTACGCAAAAAACAAGAAAGAGTTGAAAGAGCGTTGGAGGCAACAGCTTAAATTCTCTGCATTATCTTATTATGATGATATCTATACCGAAGAAAAACAGAAAAAAGAAAAAGACGCATCCTATGTCATGAAAATTGAGAGCCAGATAGAAGAAGAGGCTCGAGAAGCAACATTAAAATCCATGGACATTTATTTTAATGACAATTTAGAAGATGTAAAACGAGAAGAGTGGTTTGCCATATACATTGATGCCATTGTTGGTGAGTTTGATCCACATACCTATTATTTAGCACCAAAAAACAAAGAAGATTTTGATGAACGTATGTCTGGTAAATTGGAAGGTATAGGCGCCCAATTACAAAAACGTATGGACTATATTAAAATTACAGGTTTAATTTCTGGTGGTCCAGCTTGGAGAAGTAAAGAATTAGAGGTAGAAGATGTTATTTTAAAAGTAAAACAAGAAAACGAAGAATTCCCTGTAGATTTAGTTGGTATGCGTATAAGTGATGCTATTAAATATATTAAGGGGCCGAAAGACACCAAAGTAACTTTAACCATTAAAAAAGTAGATGGCACTATAAAAGATGTTACCTTGGTTAGGGATGTAGTAGAAATAAATGAAACATATGCCAAAGCTTCAGTAGTTAAAAAAGATGGTATTAAGTTTGGCATTATAAATCTGCCTTCTTTTTATGTTGATTTTGAAGACTACAAAAAATTAAATGCAGCTGCTGATGTAAAACGTCAAATCGAAAATTTAAAAGCAGAAGGTATGCAAGGGCTTATATTGGATTTGCGTGATAACGGCGGTGGTTCTTTGCCGACAGTTGTGGATATGGCTGGCTTGTTTATTAAAGACGGCCCTATTGTGCAAGTGCGTTCTACAGGAGAGCCTAAAGAGGTTTTGAGTGACAGGGACAAGTCTATTACTTGGGACGGTCCTTTAGTAATTTTAGTAAACGAATTGTCTGCTTCGGCTTCCGAAATCATGGCTGCTGCTATGCAAGATTATAAAAGAGCCATTATTATAGGCAGTAAACAAACCTATGGAAAAGGGACGGTTCAAAATGTGCTAAATCTTAATAATTTGGTAAGAAATAATACCAGTGGCGATTTAGGAGCATTGGCATTAACCACTCAAAAATATTATAGAATTAGTGGTGGTTCTGTTCAGTTGGAAGGTGTAAAAAGTGATGTGAAAGTTCCAGGTAAATTTAGCTTTATTGAAGTGGGTGAAAAAGATAAATCGAATGCATTGCCTTGGGATGAAATAGATTCAGCAAGCTATACCGCTTGGGATAATCATTTTGATTATGAGGAAACCATCAGAAAAAGTAACGAGCGGATGGCCAAAAACACCCAATTAAAGCTGATTGAAGATAATGCTAGATGGGTGAAAAATCAAATTGATGAAACCGTTTTTCCTTTAAACTATGCAAAATATAAAGAGAGGTTAACTTTAAATGATGAGGAATCAAAACGTTTTGATGAGATGGCCAAATATCAAACGAATTTAACTTTTGAATCACCAGCATACGAAAAAGAATTATTTAATAATGATACAAGTAGCCTAAAGGAAAAACGCGACAGATGGCATGCTACTTTAAGTCAGGATGTGTATATTGAGGAAGCTTTAAATGTACTTCAAGACTTGAAAACATCTTATAATATTAAAAAAGTAGCTAAAGTAAAAGAATAGCTAAAGATGAGTCTTACATCACAATCGTTAAAACAATTAGCGCTCCAAAAGTTTAAAAAAAACTTTTGGGGCGTTTTTAGTTTTTGCTTTATTCTTTTAGTTGGGTTGGTTTCTGTATTCGCTTATGTGCTGGCTCCAGATAATTCACAATATGCCAACCAAATGCACTTGTCCATTCATTCTAAAAAACCAGGATTTACAGTTCCTATGCTTACAATTCCATCAGGGATGGATTTAGACCAAAATGTTTTTGATAAGATTTTTTTCGGAAAAAAGAATACCGATACAGAAATCCCCATTTCAAGTTTCACCATCAATAATGATACTTTATCATATACAGAATATGCATCTGATGGTTTGCAAGGGATTGAAAAAGCAATGCCTTTAAGTGTATTCTCAAATAATAATCCTCAAGATTTTATAAAACAAAAAACCTTTCTTTTTGGCACGGATAAATATGGCAGGGATTTATTAAGTAGGGTGCTTGTTGGTGCTAGAATTTCTTTTTTTATTGGGTTTGTTGCTGTATTTATTTCTTTAGTAATTGGTGTTTTTATGGGAAGTATCGCAGGATATTTTGGTGGGAAAATAGATGCTTTTATCATGTGGGTTATAAATGTTACGTGGTCTATACCAACGTTGCTTTTGGTCATTGCCATTACATTGGCATTGGGCAAAGGTTTTTGGCAGGTATTTATAGCAGTGGGGCTTACCATGTGGGTTGAAGTAGCGAGGGTAGTTAGAGGACAAATAATAAGCGTTAAGGAAATGCAATATGTGACGGCTGCTAGAGCTTTGGGTTTTAGCGATTTTAGAATTATTACAAAGCATATTTTACCCAATATCATGGCGCCTGTAATCGTTATTTCAGCAGCTAATTTTGCTTCAGCTATTTTGGTAGAAAGCGGATTGAGTTTTTTGGGCATTGGTGCACAGCCACCTATGTCTAGTTGGGGTGCTATGATTAAAGACCATTATAATTATATCATTTTAGGAAAACCTTTTTTGGCCATTATACCGGGACTATGTATTATGGGTTTGGTCATGGCATTTATGTTGATTGGTAATGCACTTCGTGATGCATTGGATGTGAAAGGGTAATGTTCATGTGTTATTTGCATGATATCAAATAATTGATATTATTTTGTTTATTGTTATATTTGATTCACCACATTTTTAAACTAAATATATATTCTAAACTAAACTAATTATTATGAAAAAATCAGCGTTACTCATTTTAACAGTTTTATCGTTGGCATTTGTGTCATGTAAGAAAAAAACTGATCCAAACCCTGTATTAACTATTGAAGGTGGTCAAATTCAAGGTGTTCCAACACCAACCGAAGGTATTGTTGCCTATAAGGGTATTCCTTTTGCTGCACCACCTGTAGGTGATTTACGTTGGAAAGAGCCACAGCCCGTTCTTCCATGGGAAGGCGTCAAAGTTGCGGATGCTTATGGCGATGCAGCGTCTCAACTTACATGGGATCCAGAAAGTTTTTACGGTAAAGAATGGCAAGCTAGCGGTTCTGTGCCGTTTAGTGAAGATTGCCTTTATTTAAATGTTTGGACACCTGCTGCAGGTAAATTAGATGAAAAGCTTCCAGTGGCTATGTGGATACATGGTGGCGGTTATCGTGAAGGTTTTGCTTTTGAACCAGAAATGGATGGTGGTGAAGATTGGGCATCTCGCGGTGTTATTTTAGTAACGGTAACCTATCGTCTTGGTGTTATGGGATTCTTTTCACACCCTCTTTTATCGGCTGAAAGTCCTAATGGAGTCTCTGGAAATTATGGACTTATGGATCAAGCTGCGGCATTAAAATGGATTAACAAAAACATTGCCCAGTTTGGTGGCGATCCAAACAATATTACCATATTTGGTCAGAGTGCAGGGGCAGGGAGTGTCCAATCCTTATGTGCATCTCCTCAGTCTAAAAATTTAATCAGTAAAGCCATAAGCATGAGTGGTGGCGGTTTAGGTTCTAGACCTGGAACACCACTTGATACGGCTCAAGTTAATAACAAAAAGTTGATGGACTTTTTCGAGAAAACAACATTGGATGACATGCGTAAACTGTCTTTTGATGAACTTATAGGCATGTCACAAAAATATGCTGACACTACAAAAACCCGTGTTGGCTGGAGTCCTGTTATTGATGGTTATTTCTTAAATAACACATTTTCTGATGAAGCATTGGCCAATAACATACCTGATATACCTTATATGATTGGTTTTACAGCCAATGATTTAAGTGATATGACTAAACCAGTGAATGATTTTGCCGCTTTAAGAGCTGAGCAAAGCAGCAAACCTACTTATACTTATTTGTTCCAACGTCAATTGCCTGGAGATGAAAGTGGTGCGTTCCATTCAGCCGATTTATGGTACATATTCAATTCTTTCAAGCATAGTTGGAGGCCTTTTACATCTGGTGATAAAGCTTTGGCTAATCAAATAGTTGATTATTGGACAAACTTTGCTAAATTTGGCGACCCCAATGGTAAAGATGGTGGTACTTGGAAGCCTTATACCAAAGAAAATCCTGAATTTATGTTGTTTGATGCAAATGATAATGATGCGATTTTAAAAATGACTGCTACTCCGGAATTTAAAGGAAATAAGTTAAGAAGGTAAAAATATTCTTAGAACGAAAAAAGGTGATACTCGTAAAAATTATTACCTTTTTTCGTTCTAAGAATTCAAAATTTAATTGAGTTTCATATTGCCATTCAATCCATCTATGTAGTTTAAAACAGCGTCTTTGCCTATATCGTTCGTGGCGGAAGTGATGAAGTAGGTTGGCATATCTTCCCAAGTTTCAAGCATAATGGTTTTGTAGGCTTCAATATGGTTATCTATCGCTTTTGGTTTTAGTTTATCGGCTTTGGTAAAAATAATGGAGAATGGCACACCGTTTTCGACTAGCCATTGCATAAATTCCAAATCAATGGTTTGGGGTTCGTGCCTGATATCTACCAAGACAAAAGCAGATACTAATTGTTCCCGTAAACCAAAATATTGGGTAATGAATTTTTGAAATGTTTTTTTAGACGACTTGGAAACTCGTGCATATCCATAACCAGGTAAATCAACCAAATGCCAGTTTTTGTTGATTAAAAAATGGTTTATTAATTGAGTTTTTCCGGGTTTGCCAGAGGTTTTTGCCAAACTCTTTTTGTTGGTAAGCATGTTTATTAACGACGATTTGCCTACGTTACTTCTACCAATAAAAGCGTATTCTGGTATCAAAGCCTTTGGGCATTTGGCAACATCAGAGTTGCTTACAACAAATTCAGCAGATTTAATATCCATGATTGTATAATTTCCGTTTGGTATTTCGAGGGTATCTAAAATTTAGATTTTTTTAATAGCCTCTTTTTTGTAACCAGCCATAAAGAATTTGGTTAAATTCATTAGGATGTTCCATCATAGCGGCATGACCACATTTATCTATCCAAAATAAATCGGAATCTGGTAACAAGCCATGGAATTCTTCAGCGACTTCTGGAGGGGTTACCGTATCATTTTTTCCCCAAATAATGCAGGTTGGAGTAGTCATTTTAGGCAAATCTTTAGCCATATTATGCCTAATGGCACTTTTGGCAATGGCCAATGTCTTTATTAATTTATTTCTGTCATTTACGGTTTCGTAAACTTCGTCAACAATCTCTTTTGTAGCTACAGCAGGATCATAAAAAACGTCCTGGGCCTTCTTTTTAATCACTTCGTAATCACCTCTTTTGGTATAGCCTCCACCCATGGCGCTTTCATAGAGACCTGAACTTCCGGTAATTATAAGAGCTTTTACCTTTTCTGGGTGTAATTTTGTGTGGTATAAACCTATATGTCCTCCTAGAGAATTTCCTAATAAAATAACCTTTTCAAAACCTTTAAATTCAATAAAATCATAAAGGTATTTAGCGAAGTTTTTAACATTGGTTTTAAGAAGGGGTTTGGTGTATATGGGTAGTTCTGGAACAATAACTTTATAATCTTTGCTGCTAAAAAAGCTTATAACAGAATCAAAATTACTTAAACCTCCCATAAGACCATGTAAAACAATAATAGGAGTGCCCTCTCCAGCTTCAATATAGCTGTAGTTTTTTTCTTTTTTTAAACGATGCGTCATTAAACAGTTAGTCCTTTTCGTTATAAAACAAATATAGTTATTTCATTCATATTTCAGCAAGTTTAATTGATTCTCAAAAAAATACTTTAAATAGATATTAACAGTGGATTTCAGGCAAAAAAATAATAATCTAATAATTTGATAGTAAGTGCATAGCGGCATTTGTAGTGTATTAACCTCGATAAAAAGAGTGTTTATGTAAAAATTATTAACAAAGTGGTGTAAAGTGGTAAAATGTGGTAAAATTTTCAATATATTTGAAACTTAAACCCCAAAAAGGAAAAAAAACGGTTTGAATTCATTAATAGGTACATACGATTGTAAAGTAGATATCAAAGGGCGACTTATGTTGCCTTCGGGTATTAAAAAACAGTTGTTGCCTGTTTTGGAGAATGGATTTGTGCTCAGGCGTTCGGTTTTTCAGCCATGTTTAGAATTGTATCCTATGGAGGAATGGCAACTGTTAATGAGCAAGATGAATAAGTTGAACAGGTTTAAAAAAAAGAACAACGATTTTATCCGTCGGTTTAGTGCGGGCGCAAAAATCATTGAGATTGATACGAATGGGCGTTTGCTTATACCAAAAGATTTAACGGTTTTTGCGGGTATAACAAAAGATGTGGTGATTTCCCCTTCCATAAACATTATTGAGATTTGGGATAAAGACAAGTATGAACAAGCTATTGATGATGCGACTGGAGATTTCGCGGATTTGGCTGAAGAAGTAATGGGACAAGATGATGACGATCATGGAATATCATAACCCTGTTTTGCTTAAAGAGGCCGTTGATGGGTTGAATATTAAAGAAGACGGCATTTATGTGGATGTCACTTTTGGTGGCGGCGGACACAGCAAGGAAATATTAAGGCGACTTGGTGAGAACGGACGATTGTTCGCTTTTGATCAAGACGAAGACGCTCTTAAAAATACAATTGACGATAGTAGGTTTAAACTAATTCATGAAAATTTTAGACACATAAAACGGTTTTTAAAGTTTTATAGAGTCAATAAAGTGGATGGCATTTTAGCTGATTTTGGGGTGTCGTCTCATCAATTTGATGTTGCAGAACGTGGGTTTTCAACACGTTTTGAGGCAGATTTAGATATGAGAATGAATCAGAAAAGTACCTTGTCTGCCTATAATGTGGTCAATGATTACGAAGAGCAAAAGCTGAAACAAGTGTTTTGGCAATATGGCGAGCTAAGGGCTGCCCCAGCCATGGCAAAACTTATTGTGGAGTATAGAGCTACAGAAAAAATTATAACCAGTACACAATTAAAAGACGTTCTTAAAAAGTTCTTGCCGCCAAAACATGAGAATAAAGTGTTGGCTCAAATTTATCAAGCGATTAGGATTGAGGTGAATCAAGAAATAGAAGCTTTAAAAGAGTTTTTGGAACAAACGCCAGAGTTGTTAAATCCAAGTGGGCGCTTGAGTTTTATATCGTATCACTCATTAGAGGACAGATTGGTAAAACGGTTTATAAGGAGTGGTTTGTTTGAAGGTGAGCCAGAGCGCGATGTGTTTGGAAAGTTTGAAGTGCCTTTAAAAAAAATAAATGGTTTAATAGTGCCATCAAAAGAAGAAATTAAAAATAATAATAGAGCAAGAAGTGCGAAACTTCGTATTGCGGAAAAATTATAACATTTTTAAGTTTTATAATACGGAATGAAAAAAAATATCTACAGCATATTAAAAGGAACATTTCTAGTTAATGATGACTCTTTTAAGAATTGGCGCTATATCATTTTTATTTCGGGTTTAGCTCTTATCATGATTGCAAGTTCGCACAGTGTGGACAAAAAAGTCTATAAAATTGCGCGTTTAGACAATGAAGCAAAAGAAATGCGCTCGGCTTTTGTAGATGGCAGGTCGAAATTAATGCGGTTAAAAATGGAATCGGAGATAGCCGATAAGATGAAAGAAAAAGGCTTGTCCCAATCTGTAATTCCACCAAAAAAAATAAAAGTTAAATCCCAAAATTAAAGTTCGAAAGTTGGCAGTAAACGAAAAGAACATATTAAACCGATTGTATTTTATAGCAGGATGTATGTTCATCTTCGGGCTTGGTGTTGTTTTTAAATTAGTAAATATCCAATTTATAGATGGTGATAAATACAGGGCTATGGCTAGTCAGCGTATCGTAAAGGATTTTGTGATTCCATCTAACCGGGGTAATGTGTATTCAGTCGATGGCAATTTACTTGCAACCTCTATTCCAAAGTACGATATTCGTTTTGATGCGATAACGCCATCCAATAAAAATTTTGAGAAGTATCTAAACCCTTTAAGCGATTCACTTTCTAAATATTCAGGAAAACCTTCAGCATATTACAAAAACGAACTAAGAAAAGCGAGAGCCAATAAAAGCAGGTATTATCTATTGGCTAGAAATATTAGTTATTCAGATTATATACGCATCAGGAATTTCCCATTATTAAATCTTGGCGCATTTAGGGGCGGTCTAGTTGTGGAGCAAACCACAAAACGTGAACATCCAATGGGTGGCATTGCCCAGCGTTCCATTGGTTATGAACGCTTTGATGATGAAGGCAATGTAACTCGAGCAGGCATAGATGGTGCTTATGGGGAGCAATACTTAAGAGGAAAAGATGGTCGCAGAACGAAACAACAAATTGGCAAAGGTCAATGGAAACCTGTTAGTGATGCTAATGAAATTGAGCCAAAAGACGGTTATGATGTATATACGACCATAAACATAAACATACAGGATATCGCACACCATGCATTATTGGAACAATTGGAAAAATATAAAGCTGATCATGGTTGTGTGGTGGTTATGGAAACCAAAACAGGTGAAATCCGAGCCATTTCAAATTTAGGAAGAAATAGTGACGGTTATTATTATGAACGGCGGAATTATGCCATTGGCGAAAGTCATGAGTCAGGTTCTACATTCAAATTGATGGCGCTTGCCGCAGCTTTGGAGGATAAAGTAATAGATACCAGTGATGTGGTCGATACAGAAAAAGGCATTATCTCTTTTTATGGAAAGAAAGTGCGCGATTCACGTGAGGGAGGGTACGGTAAAATCACCCTATCGAAAGCTTTTGAAGTGTCCTCGAATACAGCTATTGTAAAAGCCATCGATAAGGCATACAGAAATCAACCCTCAAAATTTGTGGATAGATTATATGCCATGAATTTAAATAATAAGTTAGATATTCCTTTTATAGGTGAGCCTAAACCGATTATTCCAGATCCAAGGGTAAAAAATGGACGTTGGAGTGGTATTGCATTACAATGGATGGCTTATGGTTATGGCGTATCGTTTACCCCTTTGCAAACATTGACATTTTATAATGCCATTGCTAATGGAGGCGAAATGGTGAGACCGCAATTTTTAAAGGAGGTTAAGGAGTTCGATAAAACCATTGTGCCTTTTAAGAAAGAGGTTATTAATAAACAAATTTGTTCAGAGGAAACCGTTGCAAAAGTGACACAATTGCTTAAAAATGTTGTTGAAAAAGACCATGGTACGGGACATAGATTGTATTCAGAGAATTTTTCGATGGCAGGAAAAACAGGCACTTGTCAAAAAGATTATGCGAAGAAGGATAAGCTGAGTTATATCTCATCTTTCGCAGGTTTTTTTCCAGCCGATAATCCCAAATATTCTTGCATCGTAGTCATTCACGAACCAGATAAAAGTATTGGCTATTATGGAGCTGATGTGTCTGGACCCGTATTTAAAAAAATAGCACAAAAAATATTTACAGACACACCTATTATTGATGAGGTAAAATCTTTAGAAGTGAAAAATGCATCTGTTGAAAAGGAATTTGAAAGTTATTATTCAGCAGCGCAAACTTACAAAACCGTTATGCCAAATGTTGTTGGATTGCCTGCTATGGATGCTATTTCACTGCTGGAAAACATGGGGCTTAAGGTGAAGTTAAATGGTTCTGGAATTGTTAAAAAACAGTCGCTTACATCTGGGCAAAAAGTAAATAAAAATCAAACCGTTGTTTTAGAGGTATCATGAAAGCGCTAAAAGACATATTATATAAAGTCACTCTAAACGCTGTGGTGGGTAACACAGGTGTAGCCATTAATACTATTGATTTCAATTCGAAAAACATTACTGAAAATGATGTGTTTGTTGCGATTAAAGGTAGTGTTTCTGACGGACATAAATACATCGACTCGGCCATCAAACAAGGAGCGGTTGCGGTGATTTGCGAAACGTTGCCAGATGAATTGATTACAGGCGTAACTTATGTGGAAGTTGATAGTTCCAGCAAGGCATTGGCCATTATGGCTTCTAATTATTACGAAGAACCATCAGCTAATTTAAGACTGGTTGGTGTAACAGGAACTAATGGAAAAACAACCATTGCAACCTTGTTATATCAATTATTTAAAAATGCTGGTTACAAAGTCGGTTTGCTTTCAACAGTAAAAATATTAGTAGATAACAAAGAATATAAAGCGACGCATACCACTCCAGATTCTTTGACCATCAATAAATATTTACAGGAAATGAATGAAGCAGGTGTAGAGTTCTGTTTTATGGAAGTGAGTTCCCACGGCATTCATCAGCATAGAACGGAAGGTCTGCATTTTGAAGGTGGTATTTTCACAAACTTAACCCACGATCATTTAGATTATCATAACACGTTTGCCGAATACAGAGATGTTAAAAAATCGTTTTTTGATGGACTTCCTCCCAAAGCCTTTGCACTTGTAAACATTGACGATAAAAATGGCTTGGTCATGCTTCAAAATACCAAGGCTAGAAAATACACCTATGCCTTAAAAAGCTATGCCGATTATAAAGCCCAAATTTTAGAAAACCAATTAGGTGGTTTGTTGCTGAAGTTGAACGACAATGAAGTTTGGACACGCCTTATCGGCAATTTTAATGCCTATAATGTATTGGCAATTTATGCAACAGCCGAATTGTTAGGACTAGAAAAAGTTGAAATTCTCCGATTGATAAGCAGTTTGGAAAGTGTAAGTGGTCGGTTCCAATATTTTATTTCAGATGAAAAAATAACAGCTATTGTCGATTATGCCCACACGCCCGATGCCTTAAAAAATGTATTGGAAACTATCAATAGCATTCGTACGAATAATGAAGAATTAATCACGGTTGTGGGTTGTGGTGGTGATAGGGATAAAACCAAGCGTCCTGTTATGGGACAAATAGCTTCGGCGTTAAGTACCAAAGTTATTTTTACAAGTGACAACCCAAGAAGTGAGGATCCAGAAACTATTATTAAAGAGATAGAGCAAGGTGTAGAACCACAACATTTCAAAAAGGCTCTTTCCATCACCGATAGAAGTCAGGCAATTAAAACAGCTTGTCAAATGGCACAACCTAACGATATTATTTTAATAGCGGGCAAAGGCCATGAAACCTATCAGGAAATTAAAGGAGAGCGTTTCGATTTCGATGATTATAAAACAGTTCAAGAATTTTTAAAACAATTGCAAAAATAAATGCTGTATTACTTATTTGAATATTTAGAAAAACAATTTCAGGTTCCTGGAGCATCGCTTTTTGGTTTTATAACCTTTAGAGCGGCATTGGCGATGATTTTATCATTGCTTATTTCTACTATTTATGGTAAACGGATTATTAATTTTTTAAGAAGAAAACAATTAGGTGAAACCATCAGGGACTTAGGTCTTGAAGGTCAAAAAGAGAAAGCAGGAACGCCAACTATGGGTGGTATCATCATCATTTTGGCCACATTGATTCCTGTATTATTATTGGCAAAACTTGATAACACCTATATCATTTTGTTGATAGTTACAACACTTTGGATGGGAACCATTGGTTTTATAGATGATTACATTAAAAAATTCAAAAACGATAAAGAAGGTTTAAAAGGTAAGTTTAAAGTATTAGGGCAAGTCGGTTTGGGTATTATTGTCGGAGCTACCTTGTATTTTAATCCGAATGTCACCATTAAAGAGAAATTACCTGTTGAGGTGCAACAACAAATGCGTGCTGCAAACCCAAATATTTCTGCTTCCGCGTTTTTTAAAGAAGAACAAAAGTCAACTAAAACAACCATTCCATTTGTTAAAGGAAATGAATTTGATTATGCCAATATCATCACTTGGATAAGTCCGAAATTAAACGATTATGGTTGGGCGATATTCATCATCATCTCCATTTTTATTATTACTGCGGTTTCAAATGGCGCCAATCTAACGGATGGTATTGATGGTCTGGCAGCGGGAACATCGGCAATCGTTGTGCTTACTCTAGGGATTTTCGCTTGGGTATCTGGTAACATCATTTTTTCTGATTATTTGAATATCATGTACATCCCAAGAGTAGAGGAAATAACCATTTATATCGCCGCTTTTGTGGGTGCGCTCATTGGTTTTCTTTGGTATAATGCGTATCCGGCCCAAGTATTTATGGGAGATACGGGCAGTTTAACCATAGGCGGTATTATTGCGGTTATAGCCATTGCGGTTAGAAAAGAATGGCTAATACCTGTGCTGTGTGGTATTTTTTTAGCCGAAAATCTATCGGTGGTTATGCAAGTGAGTTATTTCAAATATACCAAAAAGAAATATGGTGAAGGAAGGCGCATTTTCAAAATGTCACCGCTGCACCATCATTATCAAAAATCAGGATACCATGAAAGTAAAATAGTCACCCGCTTTTGGATTGTGGGTATTTTACTAGCTATTATATCTATTGTGACATTGAAAATTAGATAAAAGTTTTGTCATTCCTGCGCAGGCAGGAATCCATAACAAGATTAATAAGGAAATAGATTCCTGCTTACGCAGGAATGGCAATAGGAATCGTAAATGAAAAAACTAGTCATATTAGGAGGCGGTGAAAGCGGTGTAGGAACAGCGCTTTTGGGAAAGGAAAAAGGCTTTGAGGTTTTTGTTTCTGATAAGGGAAAAATTAAAGAGAAATATAAAGAAGTTCTTGTACATAATGAGATTGAATGGGAAGATGAAACGCATTCCGAAGAAATAATTCTGAATGCCGATTTAGTTATGAAAAGCCCCGGAATCCCAGATAAGGCACCTTTGGTAAAAGCCATTCGGGAGAAAGGAATTTTAGTGGTTTCCGAAATTGAATTTGCTGCCAAATATACCAATGCAACCATTGTTGGTATCACCGGAAGCAATGGTAAAACAACTACGGCTACACTCGCGCACCATATTTTAAAACAAGAATTGGAAGTGGGTTTGGCAGGGAATATTGGCGACAGTTTTGCAAAACAGATTTTGGAGAAGGATTACCCAAATTATGTGTTGGAAATTAGCAGTTTTCAATTAGATGATATTATTGATTTTAAACCGCACATCGCAATAATAACCAACATAACACCCGATCATTTAGATAGATATGATTACAAGTTTGAAAACTATATCGCTTCTAAATTCAGGATAACAATGAATCAAACTAAAGATGATTATTTGATATATGATGCCGATGATGAAGTCATAAATAGTCACTTAAAAGAACACCCAATTCAATCACAATTATTGCCTTTTTCATTAACAAAAATTATTGAGAATGGCGCGTATTTAAAAGATAATAACATAATAATAACGATAGACAATAACCAGATAATTATGCCAACAACAAACCTAGCATTAGAAGGTAAGCACAATATTAAAAACGCCATGGCTGCATCAACTGCTGCGCATTTATTGAAAATAAGAAAACAAACCATTCGGGAATGTTTGGAAAATTTTCAAGGTGTAGAGCATCGATTGGAACATGTACTGAAAATAAATAAAGTGCAATACATCAACGATTCTAAGGCTACCAATGTAAATTCAACTTACTATGCTCTAGAAAGTATGGATGCGCCAACGGTTTGGATTGTGGGGGGTGTAGATAAAGGCAATAATTATGAGGAATTGTTCCCATTTGTTAATGAAAAAGTAAAAGCTATTATTTGTTTGGGTGTTGATAATGAAAAGTTGTTTAACACATTTGGTAACATGGTTGATATTATTGTGGAGACACAATTTATGAGCGAAGCTGTAAAAATAGCATACAAAATAGCTGAGGCTGGAGATACAGTGTTGCTATCGCCTGCTTGTGCGAGTTTCGATTTATTTGAAAATTACGAAGATAGAGGGCGTCAATTTAAAAATGCCGTTAGAAATTTATAAAAGATGTTAAAAGCGCTATTTGAAAATATAAAAGGAGACAGGCTTATTTGGGCCATCGTTGCTTTGTTGGCAATTTTGTCCTTTTTGCCTGTTTATAGTGCTTCAAGTGATTTGGCTTACGATAGAGGTGAGGGCAATACGTTCGTATTCTTTGTAAAGCATTTTATGCATCTATTTTTAGGTTTCGGAATTATATATGGCGTACATAAAATTCCGTATCGATATTTTAGAGGGTTGTCTTTAGTGATGATGCCAGTTGTATTGGTTTTATTGGTTATAACTATGATGCAAGGTACCGTTATGGGTGGTGCGAGTGCGAGCAGATGGATTCAAATACCCATTGTTGGCATGTCGTTTCAAACATCAACCTTTGCTTTAGTGGTGCTTATGGTTTATGTGGCGAGGTATATGTCGAAAATAAAAGATAAGAATATTACATTCAAGTCCACCATCATTCCACTTTGGATTCCGGTTTTCTTTGTGTTGGCATTAATATTACCATCCAATTTTTCAACAGCGGCCATTATATTTTTAATGGTGTCCATACTGGTGTTTATTGGAGGTTATCCCATTCGATATTTAGGAATTATTATAGGTTGTGGGATGGTTGCTTTGGTATTATTCATTATGGTGGCCAAATTATCAACAGGGCCACTTAATGTAAAGGTAACTACTTGGGAGAACAGAGTTTTAAATTATGCAAATGATGAGGATACTGAGGCCGACTACCAAATTGAGAAGGCAAAAATAGCGATTGCTTCAGGCGGTATTCAAGGGTTAGGGCCAGGAAAAAGTATTCAGAAGAATTTTTTACCACAATCGTCATCCGATTTCATTTTCGCCATTATAATTGAAGAATATGGGCTTATTGGAGGCGTTGTTTTGGTGGTATTGTATCTGTGGTTATTATTCAGAATAGTTATAGTGGCGCAGAAATCTGATACGGTATTTGGTAAACTTTTGGTTTTAGGGGTTGGCTTGCCTATTATTTTTCAGGCATTAATAAATATGGGAGTTGCAGTGGAATTGTTTCCGGTAACGGGACAAACATTACCATTAATAAGTAGTGGAGGAACATCCATTTGGATGACCTGCTTGGCAATAGGAATCATTTTGAGTGTGAGTGCCAAACGAGAAGAAATTAAGGAACAAGAATATATGGAAGAAAATCCGTTGGAAATTCTATCGGAAACGATTTAATAGCTGTCATTCCTGCGGAAGCAGGAATCCAGTTTAATAAAACTATAAATTAATATTAGGTGAATCAAAAATCTAAAACATATAAAATCATTCTTTCTGGAGGGGGTACTGGCGGACATATTTATCCTGCCATTGCCATTGCTAACGAATTAAAATCCCGTTTTCCTGATGCAGAGTTTTTATTTGTCGGCGCGAAAGATAGAATGGAAATGGAAAAAGTGCCACACGCTGGTTATAAAATCAAAGGTTTGTGGATTTCGGGTATTCAGCGAAAGTTAACCATTAAAAATTTGATGTTTCCTTTCAAATTAATTAGTAGTTTGTTAAAAGCCAGAAGCATAATAAATGAGTTTAAACCAGATGTGGTTATTGGAACAGGTGGTTTTGCAAGCGGTCCATTACTAAAGGTGGCTGCTTCCAAAAAAATACCTACGCTTATTCAAGAACAAAATTCATACCCAGGAATTACAAATAAACTATTAGGAAAAAAAGTAAATAAAATATGCGTGGCTTATGATGGTTTGGAACGTTTTTTCCCGAAAGATAAAATTATAAAAACAGGAAATCCTTTACGTAAAGGATTATTGGATGTTGATACAAAAATGGTGGAAGCTAAAAATTTTTTCAATTTAAAGCATGGTAAGCATACGCTTTTGGTTTTAGGTGGCAGTTTAGGTGCCAGGCGAATCAATCAATTGATAGAAAGCAAATTGGATTTTTTAAGTACACAAAATGTTCAGGTTATTTGGCAATGTGGTAAGCTTTATTATCAACAATATAAAATTTACGGTCATACCAAAGATGTTCAGGTATATGAATTTTTAAACAATATGGATTTTGCTTATGCGGCTGCGGATATTGTAATATCCAGAGCTGGCGCTATTTCGGTTTCAGAATTATGTGTAGTTGGTAAGCCTGTAATATTCATACCATCCCCTAATGTTGCCGAAGATCATCAAACAAAAAATGCCATGGCCATTGTAGATAAAAATGCTGCCATGATTATTAAAGAAGAAGATCTAGATGCCGATTTTGAGAATAAATTTTCTCAGCTTATCGCTTCTGCTGAAAAGCAAAAACAATTAGGTAAAAACATTAAAGAATTAGCGCTGGTAAATGCAACAAATGAAATTGCAGATGAAGTTGTAAAGTTACTTGAAGAAAAAAAATGAATCTAAACCATATACATAACGTTTATTTTATCGGCATTGGCGGCATAGGCATGAGCGCGCTCGCTAGATATTTTAAAGCCAACAAAAAGCAAGTTGCCGGTTATGACAAAACACCAACGGATATTACAAATGATTTAGCGGATTTAGGTATTCAAGTTCATTTTGAAGATGCTATTGAAAATATTGAAAAGTCATTTTTAAATCCAGACACCACATTAGTAGTTTATACACCTGCCATTCCTAAAAATCATTCAGAATTACAATATTTTATTGATAACGGATTTCATGTCTTAAAACGTTCTCAAATTTTAGGATTAATAACCGAAAACACATTTTGTTTGGCAGTTGCCGGCACACACGGAAAAACAACCACAACAAGTATTCTCGGGCATTTAATGAAGGAATGTAACGTCCCGTTAACGGCTTTTTTAGGAGGCATTAGTGAAAATTATAATTCGAATTTGATTCTTAACGGTACAGAAGTTTCGGTGGTTGAGGCAGATGAATTCGATCGTTCATTCTTAACCTTGTCGCCAAACATCGCTTGCATCACATCCATGGATGCCGATCATTTGGATATTTATGGAAACGCGGAAGCCTTAAAGGAATCGTTTGTTGCTTTTTCAAAACGTGTTAAGGAAGGTGGAAAATTATTTGTTAAAAGCGGATTGCCCATAAAAGGAATTACCTATGGTATTGAAGATGGTTCAGATTATACCATCCAAAATATAAAAATAGAAAATGGCACCTATGTTTTTGATGTGAAGACGCCAAAAACTGTGCTGGAAAATTTAAAATTTAACCTACCTGGTAGACATAATCTGTCGAATGCATTAATAGCCTTGGCGATGTCTGTAGAATATGGTTGCCCGCACGAACAGCTCGCCAACGCTTTGGCTTCTTACAAAGGGGTTAAAAGACGATTTACGTATCAAATAAAAACAGAAAATCTGGTTTATATTGATGATTATGCACATCATCCAGAAGAAATTAATGCTGTGCACCAAGCGGTGAGGGAAATGTATCCTAATAAAAAAGTGTTGGCTATTTTTCAACCACATTTATTCAGTAGAACACGGGATTTTATAGACGATTTTGCTAAAAGTCTATCGCAGTTTGATGAAGTATTATTATTGGATATTTATCCAGCAAGGGAGCTTCCCATTGAAGGTGTAACCTCAGAATGGTTATTAAGTAAAATTGAAAATAAAAATAAAAAATTAGTTAGTAAAACAGAACTGATTTCTAAAATACAAGAAAGTAATGCCCAAGTGATTTTAACCATTGGAGCAGGTGACATCGGTGAGGAAGTAAAACAAATTAAAAAAGAATTAAGCGTTGCGAGTTAATTGGAATTATATAAAAATGATAGTGCTACTAGGCTTAGTGGTTTTCTTGTATGCTTTTGCATCTAGTAGAAATGCCATTAGGAAAGTATCGCAACCCAATATACAATTTATTGGAGAAAACAATCTTTTTATCACCCACGAAACTGTTAGTAAATTGTTAATACAAAATTATGGCGATGTAAAAAATATGCCTAAAGAAACTTTAGATTTGAATGTATTAGAGCGCGCCCTGAATTCTAACCCAATGATTAAATCGGCTGAAGTGTATGTTACTGGGGTAAATCATTTATTTTTGATTCGCTTCGAAAGAAATTTGTACGCCTTACTCCTGAAGAATGGGTTCGCCAGAATTTTGTTCAATTTCTAATTACGGAGAAGAAATATTCAGTTTCGTTAATTGCT
>NCDW01000006.1 GCA_002280395.1 Flavobacteriales bacterium 32-35-8 | reverse complement strand
TATGTCAATAGAAGTTGAAGGTATTTCTAAACTTTACGGAAGCCAAAAAGCTCTAAATAATGTGTCATTTAAGATAAATAACCCAGAAATAGTTGGCTTTTTAGGCCCAAATGGCGCCGGAAAATCGACTATGATGAAAATTTTAACCACGTTTCTTAAAAGTGATGTTGGCAATGCCAAGGTTAACGGACATGATATTAACGACAATATTGAAGGCGTTCAAAAAAGTGTTGGGTATTTACCTGAAAACAATCCGCTATATTTAGAGATGTACGTTAAAGAATATCTATCCTTTAATGCCAATATCTATCATGTTTCCAAAGACAGAATTAATGAAGTTATTGAACAAACCGGTTTAACGCCAGAATCGCATAAAAAAATTGGTCAGCTTTCCAAAGGTTACAGACAACGCGTGGGATTGGCAAATGCCCTGTTACACGACCCAGAAGTATTGATTCTTGATGAACCTACAACAGGTTTAGACCCTAACCAATTAGTGGATATCAGACATTTAATCAAAACCATTGGAAAGAGAAAAACCGTGTTTCTCTCCACGCACATT
Source organism: Flavobacteriales bacterium 32-35-8 (assembly GCA_002280395.1). GTDB lineage: Bacteria > Bacteroidota > Bacteroidia > Flavobacteriales > Flavobacteriaceae > Confluentibacter. Next base: position 22,330 of record NCDW01000006.1, on the reverse strand, counting down.
ATGCAAGAGGTCGAAGCGATGTGCGACCGGGTAATCATTATAAATAAAGGCGAAATTGTTGCCGATAAGAAACTACAGGAACTTCGTGATAATAAAGAACAAACCGTTATCGTTGAATTTGATTATAGAGTTGAAGATGCTTTTTTATTAAAATTACCAAAAGCTAAAAGCGTTATAAATACACACGATTTTGTATATGAAATAACCTTTTCGACTTCAGAAGATATGCGCGCTCATGTGTTTGATTTTGCGCATGATAATCAATTGAAGATTTTACAGCTTAATCAAAAAAATGCCAGTTTAGAATCTCTTTTCAGGGATTTAACTTCAAAATAACACTGTACTTTCTTCTGTAATTTTTTGCGAGGTATGATATAAATCAGTTTTACAAATATATGAAGGCATTAATTTTGCCATATATTTTTAAAAATAAAAACTAATTATGAGTAAAGGAATATATGTTGCCGCCATTGAACCAAGCAGTGGCAAATCGGTTGTTGTATTGGGCCTCATGCGTATGCTATTGGGCAAAACAGCGAAAGTAGGATATTTTAGACCCATCATAGATGATGTTGAAGATGGCGAAATCGATAACCACATCAACACAGTATTATCCTATTTTGAAATTAACATCGACTACAAAAAATGTTTTGCTTTTACTAGAAATGAAGTTCTTAACCTCTATAACCAAGGAAAATCTGGGGACGTTATCGATGAAATCATTCGTAAATACAAATATCTTGAAGAACAATTTGATATTGTTCTAGTGGAAGGCACCGACTTTTCTCATGAAAACTCTAGTCTGGAATTAGATATTAACATGCTCATTTCTAAAAATTTGGGATTACCCGTAATTATCGTTACCAGAGGTGATAAAAATGATTTAAAGGACATTGTTGATAATGTGCAATTGGCTTACGACACCTTTAAACAAGAAGCTGATGTGCTTTCCATTATGACCAATAAAGTGCATCCCAATAATCTTAAAGAATTAAAACGTTTATTAAAAGAACGCATAAACAATGATACCGATATTACAGCTATTCCATTAATCCATAGTTTATCAAGCCCTACCATAAAAGAAATTGTAAAATTATTACATGGAAAAGTTCTTTTTGGAAACGATATGTTACACAATCTTTCCGAAAATTTTAGTGTTGGTGCCATGCAATTGCGTAATTACTTAACGCACTTAAAAGATAATGCTTTGGTAATTACTCCTGGTGATCGTGCCGATATCATTCTTGGGGCCTTACAAGCCAACATCTCAAAAAATTATCCAAAAATTTCTGGGATTATTTTAACAGGCGGTCTTATTCCTGAAGAATCCATCCTAAAACTTATTGAAGGTCTTTCAAGCATTGTTCCCATAATCAGTGTGAACGGCGGCACGTATTCCGTTACCAATAGTATTGGAACTATCAAGCCAAGGATATATGCCGATAATACCGAAAAAATCACAACAGCCATTGCTACATTTGAAAAGCATGTGGATACTGATAAGTTAGCCGATAAATTAATAACCTTTGAATCGGATATATTTACGCCTAGAATGTTTCAGTATAATTTATTGCAACGGGCCTTAAAAAACAAAAAACACATTGTATTGCCTGAAGGTTATGACGAACGTGTATTGCGTGCAGCAGCCCGTTTAATTAATGCTCAAGTTGTAAAATTAACGCTTATAGGCAACGAAGATAAGATTAAAGAACTTGTTGAAAAGTTTGACATTCCTTTGGATTTAAAAAAGGTAAACATTGTATATCCTACAAAATCACCCCATTTTGAAGACTATGTTAACACACTTTATGAATTAAGAAAACATAAAAATGTTAATTTAGCAATGGCTAGAGATGCTATGGCCGATGTATCTTATTTTGGAACTATGATGATTTATAAAGGACACGCCGATGGCATGGTTTCAGGAGCAGTACACACCACACAACATACCTTACTACCAGCTTTACAATTCATTAAAACCAAACCCGGAGTTAATATTGTATCGTCTATATTCTTTATGTGTTTAGAAGACCGGATTTCTGTTTTTGGTGATTGTGCTATTAATCCGAATCCAAATGCTAAGGAACTTGCAGAAATTGCTATTTCATCTGCCCAAACCGCTAAAGATTTTGGTATTGAACCCAAAGTGGCCATGTTATCTTATTCATCGGGTGCCTCAGGCAAAGGTGCTGATGTTGAAAAAGTAAGGGAAGCCACAGAAATTGTTAAGACACAGGCACCTGATATAAAAATTGAAGGGCCTATTCAATATGATGCCGCTGTAGATATGCGTATTGGAAAAAGTAAAATGCCTGATTCTGAAGTCGCTGGACATGCCAGTGTACTCATTTTTCCGGATTTAAATACAGGAAATAACACCTATAAAGCCGTACAACGTGAAACAGGTGCTTTGGCCATTGGCCCCGTTTTACAAGGACTAAACAAACCCGTTAACGACCTAAGTAGAGGGTGTACAGTAGATGATATTTACAGCACCGTCATTATAACCGCTATTCAAGCTCAAGAACTTTAATAAATATATGCAGGTACTCGTTTTAAACTCAGGAAGCTCCTCTTTAAAATTCCAATTATTCTCTATGCCAGATGAAACTATTCTTTGCTCTGGATTAATTGATCGTATTGGTTTTAATGATGCTAATTTTAGATTCAAAACCCAAAAAGAAACCATTGATTTTGAAACTCAAATTTTAAGTCATAAAGCGGCTCTAAAATTAGTATCTCAATATTTATTGGATAAAGATCATGGCGTGATAAAATCCCCTGAGGATATTTCTGTTGTTGGCCATCGAGTGGTTCACGGAGGCAGTTATTTTAGCGACACCACTGAAATTACAAAAGATGTAAAAGATAAAATACGATTTTTATCGTCTTTAGCACCGCTTCATAATCCTCCAAATTTAGAAGGCATAGAAGTAGCCGAAGATATTTTCCCCAATGCCAAACAAGTCGCTGTTTTCGATACGGCATTCCTTCAATCCATTCCAGAAGTGGCTTATAAATATGCCATTCCGAATGAGTTTTTAACCGAACATCAAATTCGTTTGTATGGTTTTCATGGAACAAGCCACAAATATGTTTCGGAAAAAGCCATTGGTTTTTTAGGCAAAAAAGAGTCTAAAATAATTACCATCCATTTAGGAAATGGTTGCAGTATGACAGCTATTAAAAACGGACAAAGTGTTGATCATTCCATGGGGTTTTCCCCTTTAAATGGATTAATAATGGGAACTCGGTCTGGCGATATTGATCCTTCCATCATTTTTTATTTAAAGGACAAACTAAAATACCATTTAAAGGACATAAATGTTTTATTGAATAAAAAGAGTGGCATGCTTGGACTCACGGGTTATAGCGATTTAAGAGACATAGAAGCCATGGCAGGCAAAGGTAACACCGATTGCATATTGGCTTTGCACATGAATGCCTATCGTATAAAAAAATACATCGGAAGTTATGCGGCTGTACTTAACGGATTGGATGCTATTGTATTTACGGGTGGCATTGGTGAAAATTCGAAATTAATGAGACAATTGGTTTGCGAAAATTTAGAATTTTTAGGCATTCAGTTGGATGAAGAAAAAAATGCTGAAAAATCATCTTCCATCAGAGCTCTCAACAATGATAAATCTCCAGTTAAAATTTTAGTAGTCCCCACCAATGAAGAATTGGAAATCGCTAAACAGTCCGTCAATTTATTTAAAAATTAATCGTCCTTTATATTGTTCAACAACATCAACGATAGGCGGTTGGTTTAAGCAAATGACATTTCCTGTTCCTGAGATTAATCCAGTAATGGATTGTTGCGGATTTAAAATCATATCGTTGGAGCTTCTGTTCCAAATCGTCACATTTTGAGCAACAAGATTTTCACCCTCAAAACGTGATATCCCAGCAGCAAACGTGACATTCAAATTATTGGTTGTTCCAGAAATGTAACAATTAGATAAATTATTGAAAACCAGATTAAAAGCATTGTTATTTATTTGCAAATAGAAATTGCCATTTGTAAACGTTTCTGGCGCATTAAAATCTTCGGATAAAATGGTTAAATTCGGATAAGTTAAAACACCATCTGACCGAACATCATACTGCGTGGAGCTTCTAATTTCGGCAATGTTCGGAGACGTTACATACACCTTTGTGATGCCATAATCACGAACATAATTGCAGATATTATTATCTGTTAGAATGAGTCTTCCATCTGTAACTACCGCTGTCACATCATTTAATAAATTCTTGCCGGTTTGTATAATTACTTGTTGAGTTGCGCCTTCTTTAATAATCAATTCTATATCTCGATTTACTAAAATTTTATCAAAATTAGAAACTAAAACTTCTTGCTGAATAATAGCTCCTGTCGTTTGAAAACAATCGCCAGCTTGTTCGCTATTGCAAGCAAAAATCAAAATCGATATTAATATATAAATTAATTTTCTCATTTTATTGTCATAACCTCAAACCAACCCCAAATTCAACAGCTTCAGCTTTTGCGCCATGCGATTTTAGAGTTAAAGCCCCAAACCACTTGTCATTGATATAGCGTTTTAAACCGACCCTAAAATAAGTGCGTCCTTCAAAATCAAAAGGATAATACACGTAATATCCTAATTGAGTAACTAGTGATGTTCTATTTACAAACAACTCATGACCAGCAAAAACGCCTACACGTTTATAATCCTCATTACCAGACACATTCAATTCAGGATAAGCTACACTTTGATAATAAATTAACTCTTTTAAAAAATTAGAAAAAAATACATCAGTCCCTACCTGAAAGGCGCTTTTTACATTGATACGCTTATCAACATACGCAGACATTATATAAAATGGAAATTGGCCGCTTCCAACGACATCACTTTCATTAATTCCAGTTCTAAAAACCAGATTGTATTTTAATGGCTCTATAAATTTTTCCTTACCTTTTTCAGATAACGTTGTGATATATTCGGGTTCTTCGTCGTCTAAATTATAAGTAACACCTAAATTAAAAGTCATAGAATTTATGCTCGTATTTGGTGCTTTTGCGTTTGCGTTTGAATAATGGATTAATGATAATCCTACTTGTAATCCAAAATTATCCACAATTTTTTCCTTTTTATAATTAAGCATCACATACGTACTACTCAACAATTTAGAACCAAAGGCATTGTTTCTATAGTTGGTTTCTTTGTCATACGGATTGGTTGTTAAAGCCAAACCTTGACCAATACGCATCATTAAATTCCGTTTTAAAAAGTAGAAATTATAATGTCCGTAAACGGAATAATTATTACCCAAAACATCATTTTTTAAATTCTGATAAATGAAAGACGCACCAAAATCTGGATAGTTGTAGCGTTGTTCCCAATCGTTAAATCCGTAGGTTTTCTTGTTCCAACTTAAAATAGTACCTTCAGGATGCCCCTTAATTAAATGAAGAATATCATTATTATGAAGTGCTATATTTCCCTTAAAATAATTGACATCAAAATACGATGTATGTTCTTTGTCTTGTGAAAAACCAAAGATTGAAATTAGAATAAAGGCGTAGGTTAAAAATGGTCTCATTAAAGCATTTGCTTATTCAGTAAATGTACCACATTTAAAACAAAGCAGAAGCAATCGCTTTTATATTGTCACTTTTACCCATTGAATAATAATGCAAAACCGGAACACCAGCCGCTTTTAACTCTTTGGATTGCTGAATAGCAAACTCAATGCCCACTTGTCTTACCGCATTATTATCTTTACACGCTTCAACCGCATCAATAAGTTCTTGTGGAATATCAATTTTAAAAACTTGAGGTAATAATTGCAAATGACGTTTTACGGCAAGAGGTTTAATCCCTGGAATAATCGGCACGGTAATCCCTGCTGCTCTTGCTTTTTCAACAAATTCAAAAAACTTATTGTTATCAAAAAACATTTGTGTCACCACATAATCAGCTCCAGCATCTACTTTAGCTTTTAATCGCTTTAAATCCGTTACCAATGATGGTGCTTCCATGTGTTTTTCTGGATAACCGGCAACACCAATACAAAAATCGGAGTTATGCTCTACCACCACATCATCATGTAAATATTTACCACGATTTAAATTAGCAATTTGCGCAACCAACTCGCTGGCAAACGCATTCCCTCCTTCAACTGGCCTGAAATAAGGTTCATCTTTCATGGAATCTCCTCGCAAAGCCATCACATTATCAATGCCTAAATAATGGCAATCGACCAAAACATACTCGGTTTCTTCTTTGGTAAAGCCCCCACAAAGCAAATGCGGAATCGCATCAACGCCATATTTATGCATAATAGACGCACAAATACCAACAGTTCCCGGACGCATTCGGGTGATGCGTTTATCTAAGAGTCCGTTGCCTTTATCTAAATAAACATATTCCTCCCTTGAAGTTGTTACATCAATAAAAGGTGGTTTAAACTCCATTAATGGGTCTATATTATCATATAGTTCCTGAATGTTTTTTCCTTTTTGAGGTGGAATCACTTCAAAAGAAAATAATGTTTTCCCGTTGGCTTTTTGTATGTGATCTGTTACTTTCATTCCCATGTCCTGCGAAGGCAGGAATCTTTTTAATATTAACTCTTTTTATAATTCGCCACAAATACACGAATAAATTTTTATTTATTTTTGGGCGTTACCCCAAGGGTCGCGCTTTCCGCTTCAAGTCCTCGCTCGTACCTCGCTGTGGGCTTTTCACTTCAATCTCTAACGCAATTACAAATTAAAGCAATAACTTTTTAATGGCTTCATAGTCTTCTTGATATTCCCAATAAATCCACCGTCCATCCACATAATCGGTTAAAATATATTTCTCACTAACCGATTTTATTCTGGAAATAGGTATGATTTTCTTTGAGAAATTATCCGAAGCAATCTGCTCCATCATTTCTTTATTTTTGGAATTATATCCATGGGAAATGATGTAACTGCCTAATGTTAATTCTATAAATTTGTTTTCCATTTCTAAATTATATTAGTTTCGTCATTGCGAATAAAATGAAGCAATCTGCTCATAAGATTACTTCGTCGCTCACTCATCGTAATGACGTTGGACTTTTTATTCATCCGCAATCGTTGGATGCAACCATTTTCTAGCCTTTTCTTTTGAAATACCTTTTCTAACGGCGTAATCCGTTACTTGATCATCGGTGATTTTACCTAATCCGAAATATTTCGCCTCAGGATTTCCAAAGTAATATCCCGAAACCGCTGCTGCTGGCCACATCGCTAGACTTTCAGTTAAAGTCACACCAATCACTTTTTCGACTTCCAATAATTCCCAAATGGTTTCTTTTTCCAAATGGTCTGGACACGCTGGATAACCTGGTGCGGGACGAATCCCTTTATAACTTTCCTGTATTAAATCATCATTGGTTAATTCTTCATTTTCGGCATAACCCCAATGTTTGGTACGTACTTGTTTATGTAAATATTCCGCTAAAGCTTCAGCAAACCTATCGGCAATGGCTTGTGCCATAATCGCGTTATAATCGTCCTCTTTTTTTCTGTAACTATCGGCCAATTCCTGCGCTCCAAAAATAGCGACACAAAAGGCACCCATATAATCGGTTTTCCCAGTTTCTTTTGGTGCAATAAAATCGGCTAAAGCAATGTTCGGAATGCCTTCCCGCTTGCTTAATTGCTGACGCAAGGTTCTAAAAACAACGATTTCCTTTCCTTTTTTCTGAACGGAAATATCATCATGATGAACGGTATTGGCTTCAAACAATCCGAAAACAGCTCTTGGTTTTAATAACTGTTTGGCAATGATTTCTTCAATCATTTTTTGAGCTTCATTAAACATAATGGTGGCTTGCTCTCCTACAACCTCATCTGTTAAAATATCTGGATATTTTCCATGTAAATCCCAACTTCTAAAAAACGGACTCCAATCAATATAAGGTACTAATTCCTTTAAACTTAACTGTTTTAAAACCTGAATTCCTAGTTCTTTAGGTTTGAAAATTTCAGAAGTTTCCCAGTCAATTTTAAACTTTCTTTTTCTAGCTTCATTAATGGAAATATATGATTTCTCCTTACCTCGTTTTAAAAATTTGGTACGAAACTCATCGTAATCTTTCTTTAAATTGGCCACATATTCATTGACTGTTTTTTTGTTTAACAAATCACCCACAACCGTAACGGCTCGAGACGCATCATTCACATGAACCACCGCATTTTTATATTGAGGATCAATTTTCACTGCTGTATGAGCTTTTGAAGTCGTTGCCCCACCAATGAGTAATGGAATACTGAAATTCTGACGTTCCATTTCTTTGGCTAAATAGACCATTTCATCAAGTGACGGTGTAATTAAACCCGATAATCCAATAGCATCGACATTATGTAATTTAGCTTCAGAAATAATACGTTCTGGTGGCACCATGACACCTAAATCCACGATTTCGTAATTATTACAAGCCAACACCACACTCACAATATTTTTACCAATATCGTGTACATCGCCTTTTACGGTCGCCATCAATACTTTACCAACTGGTTCTTGCAAATCGCCTTTTTCAGCTTCAATAAAAGGATTTAAATAACCCACCGCTTTTTTCATAACTCGAGCCGACTTAACAACCTGAGGCAAGAACATTTTTCCTGCACCAAATAAATCCCCTACCACGTTCATGCCTATCATTAAATGGCCTTCAATAACATCAATAGGCTTTTCGGCCTGTAATCTAGCTTCCTCAACATCTTCAATAATAAAAGCGTCAATACCTTTTACAAGCGCATGTGTTATCCTATCTTGAACGGGGTTTTCACGCCAAGATAAATCGACGCCCGCTTCCTTTTTAGACCCTTTAACCGTTTCGGCAAAATCCAATAAACGCTCAGTAGCATCGTCCCTTCTATCTAAAATAACATCTTCGACGTGTTCTAATAAATCTTTTGGAATATCATCGTACACTTCTAAAAGTGACGGATTTACAATGCCCATATTCATACCCGCTTGGATGGCATGGTATAAAAACACGGAGTGCATCGCTTCACGAACACCATCATTACCCCTGAATGAAAACGACACATTACTCACACCGCCGCTGACGCTGACGTTTGGTAAATTTTGACGTACCCATCGTGTGGCTTCAATAAAATCAATCGCATTTCTACGATGTTCCTCCATACCCGTTGCCACCGGAAATATATTTAAATCGAAAATAATATCTTCGGAAGGAAAGCCTACTTTATTCACTAAAATATCATAAGAACGCTTTGATATTTCCAATCGACGTTCATAATTATCAGCTTGTCCAACCTCATCAAATGCCATCACAACCACAGCTGCACCGTAGCGTTTTATTTGCTTGGCTTCCCAAATAAATTTATCTTCCCCTTCTTTTAAGGAAATGGAATTCACCACGCATTTGCCTTGTACCACTTTCAAACCAGCTTCAATGATGTCCCATTTCGAGCTATCTATCATGATAGGTACTCTGGAAATATCAGGTTCGGCAGCAATCAGATTTAGAAAACGCACCATCGATTCTTTGCCATCAATAAGTCCATCGTCCATATTAATGTCAATAATCTGCGCGCCACCATCTACCTGATGACGTGCAACAGCTAAGGCTTCATCAAATTTTTCTTCCTTAATTAATCGTAAAAACATACGTGAACCCGCCACATTAGTACGTTCACCAACGTTTACAAAGTTGCTGTTTTCGTTTAAAACCAAAGGTTCTAAACCTGACAATTTCATATATTTTGTTTGTTTAATCTCCATCTTTTTAATGTGTCCCTTCAACTGCGCTCATGGCGACAGTACGTGGTTTATATTTTGCCGCTAATTGCGCTATGACTTTAATATGTTCTGGTGTTGTGCCACAACATCCGCCAATAATATTAATCAAATTTTTCTTTAAATATTCTTCTATTTGTTCGCCCATTTCTTCTGGAGATTCATCGTATTCACCAAAAGCATTTGGCAAACCCGCATTTGGATGTGCCGAAATGGCAAAATCCGTTTTGTTGGCAATCGCTTCCAAATGTGGCTGCAATAAATTCGCTCCCAAAGCACAATTAAACCCAATTGATAATAAAGGAATATGTGATACCGAAATTAAAAAAGCCTCGGCTGTTTGACCAGATAAGGTTCTGCCAGAAGCATCGGTAATGGTACCACTTAGCATGATGGGGATATCAAGATTTCGTTCTTCCTTAACTTCTTCAATGGCGAATAATGCCGCTTTAGCATTCAGCGTATCAAAAACGGTTTCAACCAGAAGTAAATCAACGCCACCATCAATCAACGCTTCTACTTGTTGTTTATAGGCGATACGCAATTCATCAAAAGTCACTGCTCTATACCCCGGATCGTTAACGTCGGGCGACATGCTCGCTGTACGGTTTGTTGGCCCTATAGATCCTGCCACAAAACGTGGTTTATTTGGTTCACGCTTTGTAAATTCATCAGCAACTTCTCTAGCCAATTTAGCGGATTGGTAATTGAGTTCATATACCAAATCTTCCATTTGATAATCGGCCATAGCAATGGTAGTACCAGAAAAGGTATTCGTTTCCACGATATCTGCCCCTGCCTCAAAATATTTGGCATGAATAGTTTTAATCGCTTCTGGCTGCGTAATGGAAAGCAAATCGTTATTGCCCTGTAAAGGTGTTGGATAGTCCTTAAAACGTTCGCCTCTAAAGTCTTCTTCAGTAAATTTATATTGCTGAAGCATGGTTCCCATAGCTCCATCGAGCACTAAAATACGTTGTTGTAAAGCTTGTTGTATGTTTGACATTTTTGATAATTTATATCTGCATGTCATCAAGAAAAGTAAAAAAACACTTTTCGTTATCTTTCTGAATAGTTCCTGAAATACATTCAGGATACGCAGTAGAACGTAGCACCTTCTTTACAAGATAAAGGGTTGCCAAGGCTTCAACGGGTCTATTCCCTCTACCTTTCTTGATAACATAATTAATACGTTTATGAACTCGTGTGTAAAAGTACCACACATTTTTTTAAATTCATACTAAATTGATGAAATTAGCAGTATTTATTCAAATAATGTTGAAGATAAATAGCGGTCTCCTCTATCACAAATAATGGCAACTATAACCCCACTCTCTAATGTTTCTGCTAATTTTAACGCCGTAAATACGGAACCACCACTACTCATTCCTGCAAATATACCTTCTTCCTTTGCTAGCCTTTGAGTCATTGCTTTAGCATCTTCTTCGCTGACATCGATAACGATATCGACTTTCGATCTATCAAAAAACTTAGGCACATAGTCTGGTGACCATTTTCTTATACCCGGAATTTTAGCTCCATCTGCTGGTTGTGCACCTACAATGGTTATATTTTTATTCTTTTCTTTTAAATAAGTTGAAACGCCCATAATAGTTCCTGTGGTTCCCATGGCTGACACAAAATGCGTGACTTCACCATGAGTATCCCTCCAAATTTCTGGTCCCGTTGTTTTATAATGAGCTTTCCAGTTATCATCGTTTTCAAACTGATTTAAAAGCATATATCCTTTTTCGTCACGCAATTGAAAAGCAACATCCCTAGAACCTTCAATACCAATATCAGCAGGTGTTAAAATAACCTCGGCACCATAAGCTCGCATGGTTTTAACACGCTCTTCGGTTGAGTTGTCGGGCATCACCAAAACCATTTTCAAACCTAATAAGTTAGCAATAAATGCCAATGCAATACCGGTATTTCCGCTTGTAGCTTCCACTAAAGTACCACCTTGTTTTATCTCTCCACGCTTTAATGCTTCCGAAATCATATTGAATGCTGCTCGATCTTTTACGCTTCCGCCAGGATTATCACCTTCAAGCTTCAATAAAAGAGTAACATTTTTATTTTGAATGATATGACTGGCTTCCACCAAAGGGGTATTGCCTATTCTATCTGTAATACTAGCGTATGCCATTTTTCTTTGGTCTTATTTTAATTTCCGTTTGATACGTCACCAGTGAGTTCTCCGGAACGGATTGGGTTATCCAAACGTTGGCACCAATGGTACTATTTGCTCCTATAACAATATCACCACCTAAAATGGTGGCATTGGCATAAATAGTCACATTATCTTCAATAGTTGGGTGACGTTTGGTAGATTCTAATTGCTTTTTAACTTGAATGCCCCCTAAAGTAACTCCTTGAAAAATCTTTACGTTATTTTTGATGATGGATGTTTCTCCAATCACGATTCCTGTTCCATGGTCGACAAAAAAGGACTCACCAATGGTTGCTCCTGGATGAATGTCGATGCCTGTAATGCCATGCACATATTCACTCATCATTCTTGGAAGAATAGGCACTTTTTGAACATATAATTGGTGACTTAATCTATATATGGAAATGGCGTAAAATCCTGGACATGCCATGTAAACTTCCTCTAAACTTTTGGTAGCAGGATCGAAATTTACAACGGCTACAGCATCTAAGTCCAATTTTGCTCTAATAGCTGGGAACTCGCTTTTGAACTCCTCCCAAACCGCCTCGTTATTTTCGATGTTTAAATTATCGGTAATATCTAAAAAGGTCTTTTTTAAAGATTGAAGCTCATTGTCGTGTTCATCAAAAATATAATAGAACAATCGCTTTGTAAATGTTTTTACAACATCTTTCAAACGCACATTATATTTTTTTTGAATCAACTTATCGTTCAATTCTTCGCATGGATCCATCATATCAACTATTTTTAATTATCTAATGATTGTCGTTATTCAATCCTGAAATTTACAACAATAATGATTTAGATAAAAAATCTTTTTATTGAATGGATTGTACAACGGCTTTTGGTGCTTCTTTACGTGTACCATCAAAACCATCAATACCACTCACAGTGGTATATTTTAAGACATACTTTTTACCGGGGTTGATAATTCTATAAGCTGCCTGACACATTAAAGTCGCTTCATGGAATCCACAAAGAATTAATTTTAATTTTTCTGGATAGGTATTCACGTCACCAATAGCAAAAATACCGGGAATATTGGTTTGATAATTTAAGGAATTATCAACTTTTATAGCGTTCTTTTCAATTTCCAGTCCCCAATCGGCAATCGGTCCTAATTTAGGAGATAAGCCGAATAATGGAATAAAATGATCGGTTTCAATTTGACTTAATTCACCATCTATATTGACTGTAACGGCTTCGATTTTACCATTACCATGCAACTCTACAACTTCGGCAGGTGTTACTAAATTGATTTTTCCTTGCTCTTTTAATTCACCAACTTTTTCAACGGAATCTAAAGCGCCTCTAAACTCATTTCTTCTATGGATTAATGTAACTTCTGAAGCCACATCTGCCAAAAAGATGCTCCAGTCCAAAGCAGAATCACCCCCACCAGAGATTACCACTCTTTTATTTCTATAGACTTCAGGATCTTTAATGAAGTACTCCAAACCATTATCTTCATAAATTTCCAGATTATCTAGAGCTGGTTTTCTAGGCTCGAAAGACCCTAAACCACCCGCAATAGCAACTACCGGCGCTTGGTGTTTTGTACCTTTATTAGTTGTTACAATAAAAGATCCATCGTCTTGTTTTTCGATGGTTTCTGCACGTTCACCCAATGTAAAACCAGGCTCAAATTGTTTACCTTGTTCCAATAAGTTTCTGGTTAAATCGCCTGCCAATATTTCTGGAAAACCAGGAATATCATAAATAGGTTTTTTAGGATATATTTCTGAACATTGACCACCTGGTTGTGGCAATGCATCAATTAAATGGCATTTTAATTTTAACAATCCCGCTTCAAAAACCGTGAATAATCCTGTTGGTCCAGCACCTATTATGAGTATATCTGTTTTAATCATTTTTGCACTTTTTTTTCAATTAATCCTTTGGTAAATTCGTTGAGCGTTTCCACTTTTTCTTGAAAATCACCTTTTATTGTTTTTCTATATTCATTTAAATTTTTAACCAAATCATCTACATTTTCCGGAAGTACATCCTCGAAAAACTGACGTAAACGTTTGGCGGTTGTAGGTGACTTTCCATTGGTGGAAATCGCCACTTTTACATTTCCTTTTGTTACGATACCACCCATATAAAAATCGCAGTAAGGTGGATTATCAGCGACATTGACCAAAATGCTACGTTTTCTACAATGTTTGTAAACTTTCACGTTTATGGCAGGCACATCGGTAGTCGCAATGACTAAATGTTTTCCTTTTAAAAAACGTTTACTATATCTGTTCTTTAAGAGCTTTACGTTTCCTTGTTTTGCCAAAGATAAAGTCCCTTCCCGAAACATAGGCGACACCATGGTTACACAAGCATCGGGACTCGATTTTAATATAAATGACAATTTTTCTTCCGCAACGTTTCCACCCCCAACAATAAGCACATTCAGGTTGCTTAGTTTTAAAAAAATGGGATATAGATTATTTCTCTCCCCAACCTCAGAAGGGGGCGCTTGCTCACTTAAATCAACACTATTTACGATCTCGTTATTCATGAATTATTCTCTAATTCTTTATAAATAGAAGTTAATTTAACACGTTCTTTTACCACATCACCTATAATAATGATGGCAGGAGATGTTAACTGGTTTTCTTCCACGACTTGCTGAATGGTACTTATGGTGCCAATGCCTACTTTTTCATTAACTGTGGTGCCTTCTTGAATAACAGCCACAGCGGTATTTTGTTTGTTTTCAGCAGAAAAAACGTTTACAATGTCTTCCAGCTTAGACATTCCCATAAGAATAACAATAGTTGCTGTAGACTTTGCCGCAATGGCGACATCTTCAGATAACTGATGATTTTTCGTTGTTCCCGTAATCACCCAAAAACTTTCAGCAGCGTGTCTTTTCGTTAACGGAATTCCTTGATAGGCCGGTACAGCACTTACAGATGATATTCCTGGCACCACATAGGTTTCCAAACCAAAAGGTTGCACATAATCTATTTCTTCGGCACCTCTTCCAAAAATAAATGGATCGCCTCCTTTTAATCGGACTACATGTCCTTTTTCTTTGGCTTTGGCAACGATAAGTTCATTGATTTGTTCTTGCTGAAAGGCATAACAGCCTTTGCGTTTGCCCACAAAAATAATCTCAGTGTCTTTTGAAGCATATTTTAGCAACTCCTCATTGATAAGTGCATCGTATAATATCACATCGGCAGATTCAATCGCCTTGATGGCTTTGATTGTAATTAGATCGACATCACCAGGTCCTGCACCTACGACTGTTAATTTAGGAGTTTTATTGTTCATTTCTATCTTTTAAACAGCCGCTTTCTCAAGCTTGTTTTCTTCTTCTCTATATGTTCTTACTTTATCTAAAAACAGATTGGCACTTTCAATGTATTTCGATGCGAAATCTTCAGTAGGTGCATTTTTATTAATCTGATAAATCAATTCAGAAAAAGAAACACCTAAATTTATTTTGCCGCTTTCTACAAATAATTCATCAAACTGACTGATGATACCTGCATGCGTATTGGTACTTTTGTTTTCGGCTATAAGTAATGCTTTAGCCGAATTTACCATAGAACTATAAGCATGGTAAATGGCACTAGAATATACTTTATTATCGAATGATATTTTGGCATTTTCTATTTTCTCTTCACTTTCAAAAAACAAGGTCGCGATTAAATCAATCACCACACCGGCACATTCACCAATACCTATTTCCTTAACATAATCTTCATTAGTTCCCCAATCAATAAAATCGTCTTGGGTTAAATTGGTAACATCTTGAAGATCGTTTAACAAATCATAAAAATAACGCTCTCCTGTTACTTGGTAATATTCATAAAAAGTTTTTCCATTGGCATTGGCTTCAAAATCATTTAATATTCTACGCAATGCTTCTGGCCCTCTTTTACTTGGCACTTTTACCACTTTATCCGCAAAAGCCCCTTTACCATTTTTTAGATTCTCACCACCTAATAACACTTGTAAAGCAGGTGCTACTAATTTATCTGGTGTACGGACGGACATCCCTTGGAAACCAATATTTGCCATATTATGTTGTCCACAAGCATTCATACAACCACTAATTTTTATTACTAAATCGTCTTTAGTTAAATATTGTGGATATTCGGTTTTTATAACACGTTCCAATTCATCTGCAATACCAGTGCTACTTGCAATACCTAAATTACAGGTATCCGTTCCTGGACAAGCTGTGATATCCACTGCTTTATTATAACCTGCTTCCACAAAACCTAATTTTTCCAATTCGGTGTAGAAAAATGGCACTAAATCTTCCTTTACAAAAGGAATCACTATATTTTGACGCAATGATAAACGTATTTCGCCAGCGGCATATTTTTCAACTAAATCCGCTAATAAACGTGCCTTATCTGTATAAAAATCACCCAATAACACTTTGATTCCGATAGCCACATAACCTTCCTGTTTTTGAGGAATGAGGTTCGTAGATTTCCATAATTCAAAGGCTTTTTGGTCTTTAATGGCTACTTGAGGCGCTTCAACAGAAACTGGTTTTGAAATTGGATAAACACTGGCATCTATGGCAACCGATTTATGTTCAATCGCGTTTTGCTCTGCTTCAACCAACTTAATAAAAGCTTCCAATCCGATATCTTTAATTAAGAATTTCATACGCGCTTTGGCACGACTTTTACGTTCACCGTAACGGTCAAAAACACGTACAACACCTTCCATTAAAGGAATGATTTTATCAGTTGGCAAAAAATCATAAAGCAGGTCAGCTTCACGAGGTTGAGACCCTAATCCGCCACCAATCATCACTTTAAATCCGCGAACTCCATTTTCAATTTTCGCTATAAAACCTAAATCATGCATGTATGATAACCCTGTATCCTCATCAGAAGATGAAAAAGATACTTTGAATTTTCGTCCCATTTCTTGACAAATAGGATTTCTTAGAAAGAAACGAAACATCGCATCGGCATACGGCGAGACATCAAATGGTTCGTTAACATCAATACCTGCAAGTTCAGAAGCCGTAATGTTTCGAACGGTGTTACCACAAGCTTCCCTGATGGTGATGTCGTCTTTATCCAATTGCGACCAAAGTTCTGGCGTTCTATTGATATCAACATAGTGAATTTGAATATCTTGACGTGTTGTGATATGCAAACGGCCACGAGAATATTCATCAGACACATCAGAAATCCGACGTAATTGATTGCTCTTTACTTTTCCGTAAGGCAATTTAATACGAATCATTTGTACACCTTCTTGGCGTTGACCGTAGATACCGCGCGCTAAACGAAGACTTCTAAATTTTTCCTCATCTAACTTCCCAGTTTGAAAAAGTTCAATTCTTTTAGCTAAATCGATGATATCCTTTTCTACAACTTGATTTTCTATTTCTGTTCTAAATGTTTGCATAATCTTGTTTTTATTGAATGAAGCCAGCTCCAACCGTATTGTTGGATTGTGTATCAATTAAAATGAACGAACCATTGGTTCTATGGTTTTTAAATTGATCGTAAAAAATAGGCTTATTTAATTTGAATGTTACCGAAGCGATATCGTTTACCCCTAATTCCGTAACATTTTTTTCTATTCCAGAATAATCTGGATGTATTTTATGATTGATTGTCTCAACCTTACCTAACACTTTATTAATACCGTGTTGCACAATATATTTAGCGCCCGGTACTAATAGTTTTGAATCCATCCAACATACATTAGCTGTAAATTCTTTATCGATAGTTGGCAAATCGCCATCCTTAACAATCATATCGCCACGACTGACGTTGATATCGTTTTCCAAAGTTATCGTTACCGAAGAACGTCTGGAAGCCGTTTGATACTTTTGATCGTAAAAATAAATATCCTTAATTTTCGATCTTGTCTTTGAAGGCAACACCAAAATATCATCACCAACGCTTAATTCACCTCCATATACTTTACCTGCATAGCCTCTAAAATCATGGAAATCCTCGGTTTTTGGTCGGATGACATATTGCACAGGAAAACGTGGCGTACCTACATTGAAAATATCGGCTTTATCCAACTTTTCAAAATGCTCTAATAACGACTGACCAGTATACCAAGGCATTCTTTGCGATCTATTCACCACATTATCACCTTTTAAAGCACTTACTGGAATGAATGTTATTTTTTGGTCTTGGTAATCTCTTTTACTCATTAATTCCGAAAAATCGGCTTTGATTTTATTGTAGATATCTTCAGAATAATCTACCAAATCCATTTTATTGATGGCAACTACTACATCTTTAATTCGCAATAAATTATTGATGAAAAAATGACGGTTGGTTTGCTCAATCACACCTTTTCTAGCATCAATTAAAATGATAGACGCTTGTGATGTTGAAGCTCCAGTAACCATGTTTCTGGTATATTCCACATGCCCAGGTGTATCGGCAATGATATAACTTTTTTTAGCTGTTGAAAAATAGATATGCGCCACATCAATCGTGATACCTTGTTCTCTTTCGGCAACCAAACCATCTGTAGCCAAAGAAAAGTCCAAATAATCATAACCTCTTTGTTTACTGGTTTTTTCTATAGCTTCTAACTTATCGGTGGTTAATGATTTTGTATCGTAAAGTATGCGCCCAATTAAGGTACTTTTTCCATCATCTACACTTCCTGCTGTTGCAATTTTTATTACTTCCATTTTTATGCTGTTGGCCTTTAGCTTTTAGCTATTCGCTATCCACATATGGCAATTTTATAATTAATTTTTAAACTTGTGCTAAAGGCTAACAGCCAATAGCTAATGGCAAAAATTTGTTTTTACAAACTTTCTAAAAATACCCCTGCTGCTTACGTTTTTCCATGGCGGCTTCGGAACGTTTATCATCTATACGCGCGCCACGTTCGGAAATAGTGGATTCCCTAATTTCAGCAACTACTTTTGAAATGGTTGTCGCATCAGACAATACCGCTGCTGTACAACTCATATCGCCTACCGTTCTAAAACGCACCAATTCTTCAATCACTTCCTCATGGTCATCTCTATAAACCACTTCATCTTCGGCCGACCAAATCATACCATCCCTTAAAAATACTTTACGTTTGTGCGCAAAGTAAATGGATGGGATTTCAATATTTTCTTGTTCAATATACGACCAAACATCTAACTCTGTCCAGTTTGAAATAGGGAACACACGTACATTTTGACCCAAATTAATTTGTCCGTTTAGCATATCGAACAACTCAGGACGTTGGTTTTTTTCGTCCCACTGACCAAAATCGTCACGAACCGAAAAAATACGCTCCTTAGCTCTTGCTTTTTCTTCATCACGACGCGCACCACCAATACAAGCATCAAACTTAAATTCTTCAATGGCATCTAAAAGTGTGGTGGTTTGCAATTGGTTTCTGCTAGCGTATCTACCAGATTCTTCCTTTACTTTACCTTCATTAATAGAATCTTGAACATTTCTAACAATCAATTCCAATCCTAATTCTTTAACCAAACGGTCTCTAAATTCAATCGTTTCAGGAAAATTATGTCCCGTATCGATATGCATTAATGGAAACGGAATTTTTGCTGGATAAAATGCCTTAACCGCTAATCTCACCAAAGTGATGGAATCCTTTCCGCCAGAGAATAACAATACCGGTTTTTCAAACTGCGCCGCTACTTCCCTTAAAATGTAAATCGCTTCGTTTTCTAATGAATTTATATGTGATGTGTCTTTATTCATAATATTTTTATGGTTGTTGGTTTTTGGTTGCTGGTTGTTGGTTCTAACAACTTTTTAACCTTTTTAACCTTTTAACTTTCTAACTTTTTTAAGCATGTAACCCACACTCTCTATTTTCTAATGCTTTTGTTGGGTCGAAATATTTAAATTCGTTTGGCAAATTGTGTTCTGCTAAGTATGTATCTAAATCGGCATCAGACCAATAATAAAACGGACTCACCTTTAAAACCCCATCTTTACTGACGCTGAAAATACCAATACTGTCCCTAAACGCTGTTTGTCCTTGACGTAAATTGGTAAACCAAACTTTTGGTTTGTGTTCTTCCATAGCACGCCTGAAAGGTTCTAACTTCACTTGTTCTGTAAACAAGGCGTGTTCTGGTGCATCCACACTGGGAATTCCCATAACCACATCGCGATGTGCCGATGTTTGTTTAGGCACGTACAAAAATACATTTAAGTTTAAATCTTTAATCACTTTTTCAGCGTGTTTGTAGGTGTTTGGCGTATTGTAACCTGTATCGCACCACAACTGGCGTATTGGCTTCAACGGTATTCACTGCATGTAAAATAGCAGCTTCATACGGTCTGAAATTTGTTGTGACTACCGCTTCTTTACTAAGTTCAAAAGCCTTCTGGATGATGTCAGAGGGCTTTGCACTTTTATAAGCGTCGTTTAATTCCTTTATTTGATTTTCCGTTATCATTATAATCTTATTTACCCCATTTAATTGAATTCCAAATACGTTCGTGGAAAAAGTACAATACCATTTTAGTAACAACCTCTACACCACCTATTAAAAGCGCCGTATTTAAGTGACCCGTAACAATCCATGAAATAATCATGGTATCTATGGTTCCCACGATTCTCCAACTAATAGATTTTACCACACTTCTAATAGGCTTTTCTTTGGCCACATCCTTTTTATAGGTCGCTTTCTCGGTTTGAGCTGAATTTGTTAGTACTTGGTCAATCATTCTTTGTATTATATTATTCCTATCGATTTAATAGAAATTGCAAAAATAGTACTTTTTACTATATCACAAAATATATTTATAATTTTTTTAGGCTATTTTGATATATCCTCCAGTGTATTATTTTTAAACACATTCAGCGTACTATCCCGTACTTGAATCATGAGTTTATTAACACTGCAAGTCGCCTCATCTGGACAATCAATGCATTTTTCGTAAAAATTTAAACTTACACAAGGCACCAACGCTATAGGGCCTTCTAAAACCCGCATCACATCGGTCATTAAAATATCAGACGGCTTTTTAATCAAATAATAACCGCCATGTTTGCCTTTTTTAGAACCTAAAAATCCAGATTTCCTTAAAGTAAGTAAAATGCTCTCTAAAAATTTTTGTGAAATATGCTCATTTTTGGCAATCTCGCCAATTTGAACAGGCTCATTATTGCCTTTTCTGGCAATATAAGTGAGTGCCTTTAAACCGTATTTTGTTTTTTTAGATAGCATGCTGCGAATATACGTATTTTAACAAAAGTTATGAATATGCTGAAAAGATAAATGGATAATGAGTATTTTAGTGGGGCGCTTAAAAATTTAGTGACAATTTGAGTTAAAAAAACATCCATGAAAAGACATTTATTATTTTTGGTAATTACGTTAAGTTTACTTAACTGTGAGACTAAAAAAACCATTGAAGTAAAACAAGAAAACAACAATCAAATTGTAATTGGTCAAATAGATACTCTTTATTCAGATATTTTGAAAGAGAATAGAGAAATATGGGTACACATTCCTAAAAGCGCAACTAAAAACCAATCAAAATATCCAGTATTATATTTGTTAGATGGAGATGCTCATTTTTATTCGGTCACAGGGATGATAGAACAATTAAGTACCGTAAATGGAAATACCGTTTCTCCAGAAATGGTAGTAATAGGAATTATAAATACCGATAGAACTAGAGATTTAACTCCTACACACATGAATGGAACATCTGGTGGAGGTGAAAAATTTTTGAATTTTGTTGAAAGGGAATTAATCCCCTATATTGAAAAAACATACCCAGTTATCGATTACAAAACCTTTGTGGGTCATTCTTTAGGTGGTTTAACAGTAATCGATGCATTAATAGAGCGTCCTGAATTATTTAATAACTATGTTGCTATTGACCCCAGTTTATGGTGGGATAATCAAGAACTCTTGAAACGAGCAAATAAGATTTTATCAAATAATACGTTCGAGGGAAAATCACTTTATGTTGCATTAGCTAATAATCTTCCTAACAATATGAGGTTTGATGAAGTCATTAATGATACGACTAAAGATACAGAAGGAACAAGGTCTATTATTCAATTTGTAAGGACTACTGAATCTTTAAAAAACAATAGACTGAATTTTGATTGGAAGTACTATGAAAATGAAAACCATGGACTAGTTCCTATAATTGCTGAATATGATGCTCTTCGTTTTCTTTTTCAATGGAATGTGTTAGAACTAAATCAACTTAACCAATTTTACCCTCCAAATAATGCTCCATTTAACGATTTGCTCAATTTGATTGATTCTCATTTTAAAAATGTTTCTAACCATTTTGGATATGAAATTTATCCCCCAGAATGGCTTATTATTGACCTTGGAAAAGAATTTTTAAATAACCAAGAGCCTGAAAAAGCTTATAAATTATTCAAACTAAATTTACAGAATTTTCCAAATAGTTCAAATGCTTATGAT